>NZ_PDZN01000007.1:0-267124 GCF_002735765.1 Janthinobacterium sp. BJB304 | reverse complement strand
TCACAACGGGGGGGGGGGGGGGAAACCGTCGCGCAGCAGCTTGGGTCCGGCATCCTTAGATGGCGCGCTCGCGCCAGTAGTCGGGTTGGGAATATGCATGCCGCAAAAAATCCACAAATGCCCGTATGCGCAGCGGCAAGTGGCGGCGCTGGGCGAAGACGGCATAAATATCGTTGCCCGGCGCGGTGAACTGGTCCAGCACCGTCACCAGCTGGCCCGATTCGATCTCCGCGCCCACTTCCCACATCGAGCGCCACGCCAGGCCCTTGCCTGCCAGGGCCCAGTCGTGCAGCACTTCGCCATCGTTGCACACCATATTACCCGCCACCTTTAAAATCACATTCTTGCCGTTTTCGCGGAAGGTCCAGCCCCGCTGGCTGCCTTCGCTGCTGATCGCCAGGCAATTGTGCTTGGCCAGGTCGGCCGGGATGCGCGGCGTGCCCGCCCGTTTCAGATAGGCGGGAGAGCCGACCAGCACGCGCTGGTTGTCGGCCAGCTTGGTGCTCACGAGCGAGGAATCGGACAGGCTGGCGATGCGGATGGCCACGTCGATGCCTTCGCCGATCAGGTCGACGAGGCGGTCGTTCAGATTCAGCGACACCGTCACGTCGCGGTGCTCGGCGACAAACGAGGGAATCAAAGGCGCCACGTGCTGGCGTCCGAAGCCGGCCGGCGCGGAAATGAGCAAATGGCCGCTGGCTTTGACGCTGCGCTCGGCCACGGCCGCTTCCGCTTCTTCCAGCTCGCCCAGGATGCGCTGGCAATCTTCCAGGAAGGCGGCGCCTTCATTCGTCAGTGCCAGCTTGCGCGTCGTACGTTGCAGCAATTTGACGCCCAGGCGCTGCTCCAGCGCATCGAGACGGCGGCCTATCATGGCCGGCGCGATGCCTTCCGCGCGCGCGGCGGCCGACAGGCTGCCCTTGGCCACCACTTCCACGAAGGTCGATATTTGTCTGAACTGGCCCATATGCTGTGCTCGCTATGTCATCACTTGTGATAAAAACGCATAGATGAAGTGATTTTTAATCTCGTTTCCATGCCTTATAGTGCAATACTATAGAACAAACGCGCCGCCTGGCAGAGTGTTTTTGCGCCTCTGTCCAGCTTGCCTGCGCAGTCGTTGCGCTTATACTTGGATTACCAGATTTCCTTTGCTTATATTTACTAAAAACCGGAGAACTTCATGACGCAGAACACGATCGCACTTCCCGATGGCATGCAAATCACGGGTGACATCGCCCCCGGCTACGAACAGATTTTGACGCCTGCCGCGCTGGCGCTGGTGGCCAAGTTGACGCGTGCATTCGAGCCGCGCCGCCAGGAGTTGCTGGCCGTGCGCGTGGAACGGGCCAAGCGCCTCGACGCGGGCGAGCGTCCTGATTTTCTGCCAGAAACCGCGCATATCCGCGACGGCGACTGGAAGATCGCGCCGATTCCGAAGGCGCTGGAATGCCGCCGCGTGGAAATCACCGGTCCCGTCGAGCGCAAGATGGTCATCAACGCGTTCAACTCGGGCGCGGACAGCTACATGACGGACTTCGAGGATTCGAACACGCCGAACTGGGACAACCAGATCACGGGCCAGATCAATATGTTCGACGCCGTGCGCAAGACCATTTCGCTCGAGCAAAATGGCAAGTCGTACAAGCTCAACGACAAGATCGCGACCTTGGTTGTGCGTCCGCGCGGCTGGCACCTCGATGAAAAGCACGTGCTGGTCGACGGCAAGCGCATTTCCGGCGGTATTTTTGATTTCGCCCTGTTCATGTTCCATAACGCCAAGGAGCAGCTGGCGCGCGGCGCCGGCCCGTATTTCTACCTGCCGAAGATGGAATCGCACCTGGAAGCGCGCCTGTGGAACGACATCTTCGTCATGACGCAAAACGAACTGGGCTTGCCACAAGGCACGATCAAGGCGACAGTGCTGATCGAAACCATCCTCGCCGCGTTCGAAATGGATGAAATCCTGTACGAACTGAAGGAACACAGCTCGGGCCTGAACGCGGGCCGCTGGGATTACATCTTCTCCTGTATCAAGAAATTCAAGCTGGACAAGGATTTCTGCCTGGCCGACCGCGCGAAAGTCACGATGACGGCGCCATTCATGCGCGCCTACGCCTTGCTGCTGCTGAAAACCTGCCACAAACGCAGTGCACCGGCCATCGGCGGCATGGCGGCCTTGATCCCGATCAAGAACGATCCGGAAAAGAACGACATCGCCATGGGCGGCGTGCGCAACGACAAGGCGCGCGACGCCACCGACGGCTATGACGGCGGCTGGGTTGCCCATCCGGGTCTGGTGGAACTGGCCATGGGCGAGTTCACGAAAGTGCTGGGCGACAAACCGAACCAGATCGAGAAGCAGCGTCCCGACATCGATGTCAAGGCATCGGACTTGCTGAACTTCCAGCCGGAAGCGCCGATTACGGAAGCCGGTTTGCGTTACAACATCAACGTGGGCATCCACTACCTGGGCAGCTGGCTGGCCGGCAACGGTTGTGTGCCCATCCACAACCTGATGGAAGACGCGGCCACGGCCGAGATCAGCCGCTCGCAAGTGTGGCAGTGGATTCGTTCCAGCAAGGGCGTGCTGGAAGACGGCCGCAAGGTGACGGCAGACATGGTGCGCGCCATGATTCCGGAAGAGCTGGCCAAGGTGCAGCACGATGCGCCGGGCGGCAATGGTCCGACCTATGTGCGCGCCGGCCAGATTTTCGAGGAAATGTCGACGTCGGAATCGTTCGCCGAATTCCTGACCTTGCCGCTGTACGAAGAAATCTGATCCTGATCAAATAACCGTATAAAAAAATCCCGGCGATGCGATCAGCATCTGCCGGGACTTTTTTATGGCGAAAGGGTACGTTTAAAAATTATTTTTCCACATCCGCAAGGCTGCAAACGCTTCGACGGGCGAAGCATCGGTGGTCAGCTTGCCTTCCACCTTCAGGCTGCTCAGGATGGCCGGTTCGCGGTAGCGCAGGAAGGGGTTCGTGGCCTTTTCAAGGGCAATGGTCGACGGCACGGTCGATAAACCCTGCTGGCGCTTTTCCGTGTCGATGGCGATGCGTTCCTGCAAGGCCACATTGCCCGGCTCGACGGCGTTAGCGAAGCGCAAATTGGACAAGGTGTACTCATGCGCGCAAAATACCTCGGTATCGTCGGGCAGGGCGGCCAGCTTGCCCAGCGAGTCGGCCATCTGGCCCGGCGTGCCTTCGAACAGGCGGCCGCATCCGCCCGCAAACAGGGTGTCGCCGGAAAACAGCCACGGTGCGCCGCTGCGCTCGTCGTGCTGGCGCACGTAGGCGATATGCCCCTTCGTATGGCCGGGCACGTCGATGACGGTCATTTGCAAGCCCAGCTCGGGCACGTAAGCGACATCGCCTTCGGCAAGCGGTTCCGTGATGGCTGTGATAGCCTCATTGCGAGGGCCGAAGACGGGGACGGCGAAATGCTGCAACAATTCAGGCACGCCACCCGTGTGGTCGGCGTGGTGATGCGTGAGTAAAATGGCGGACAAGGTCAACTGATGGGCTTTGAGCGCATCGAGGATGGCCATCGCATCGCCGGGGTCGACCACGGCGGCGTGGCGGCCGTCATGGATCAGCCACAGGTAATTGTCGGCAAAGGCGGGCACGGCAAGTACCGATAAAGCGTGTTCAGGGGAGTGTGTCATGAGCAAAAGAGAAAACTGAATGGACAGTGTGGCATCCGAAAAATCCATTATAGCGCTTGACGGCTGGCTGCAGACGCCGGCCGGTGTGTACGTGCGCGCCTGGGAACAGCAATGTCTCGACAGTCTGACCGTCGACATCTTCGGTTTTAATGCCGTGCAGATCGGTTTGCCCCAGCTCGACGCACTGGCCGCCAACCGCATGCCGAACAAATGGCTGCTCGATTCGCGCCTGCCATCGCGTCCGCCGCAGGACAGCCGCCTCACCCTCGTGTCGGCTTTTGACGAGCTGCCGTTCGACTCGCAAAGCCTGGACCTCGTGGTCTTGCCGCACGTGCTTGAATTTGCCGCCGAGCCGCACCAGGTCTTGCGCGAAGTCGAGCGCGTGCTGATCCCCGAGGGGCGCGTGATCGTCTGCGGCTTCAATCCGGCCAGCCTGTGGGGCGTGCGCCAGGGGCTGGGGCGGGTCACGGGACGCCATTACCTGCCGCAGGCGGGCGAGCTGATCTCTATGCCGCGCATGAAAGACTGGTTAAAATTGCTGAACATGGGCGTCAGCCAAAGCTACTTCGGCTGCTACGCACCTGCCTGCAGGACAGAAAAATGGCTGCGCCGCAACGCTTTCATGGACAAGGCGGGCGCGCGCTGGTGGCCATATCTGGGCGCAGTGTATATAGTGCAGGCGATCAAGCGCGTCAAAGGGATGCGTTTGATCGGTCCGGCGTGGACCAAGAAACCGGCGACGGCGCCCGCAGGCGCACCGGTCACGAATAAAAGGCGGGAACAGCAAGATGGATAAGGTAGAGATTTACGCCGATGGCGCATGCAAGGGCAATCCCGGCACGGGCGGTTGGGGCGCGCTGATGGTAGCCGATGGCGCCAAGAAAGAAATTTACGGCGGGGAACTCAATACGACGAATAACCGCATGGAATTGAAGGCCGTGATCGAAGCCTTGACGGCGCTCAAACGTCCGTGCCAGGTGGTGCTGTATACCGATAGCCAGTATGTCCAGAAGGGCATCAGCGAATGGATCCACGGCTGGAAGGCGCGCGGCTGGAAAACGGCGGCCAAGGCGCCCGTGAAAAACGTCGACCTGTGGCAGGCCCTCGATACGGCCCAGGCCGTGCATGAAGTGGAATGGCGCTGGGTGCGCGGCCACAATGGCCATCCTGGCAATGAGCGAGCCGATCAGCTGGCCAACCTGGGCGTGGAAACCGTGCGCGCGTAAGAACGCCCAACCCAACCTACTGCGCGTCGCGCTTTGCGGCCTGTGATGCTCGCCGTACTAGAGTACGGTTGCGCTTCTCGGCCACAAATCACTGCCGCTCGCTACGGTTTTGTTGGGCGTTCGAACATGTCCGGGTGCGATTGCAGCAGCACACAGGTTTGCTATACTGTGCCCTTCGCTTTTTGCTTTTACGAATGAATCCGCCATGCGTCAAATTGTTCTCGATACTGAAACCACCGGCCTGAACCCGCGTACGGGCGACCGCATCCTGGAGATCGGGGCGGTCGAACTGAACAACCGCATGTTGACGGGGAATAATTTCCACCATTACATCAATCCCGAGCGCGATTCGGAAGAGGGTGCGCTGGCCGTCCACGGATTGACGACGGAATTTCTCAGCGACAAGCCGAAATTCGCGGAAATCGCCGACGAATTCCGCGCCTACATCGCCGGCGCCGAACTGATCATCCACAACGCCCCGTTCGATATCGGCTTCCTCAACGCGGAATTCAAGCGCCTGAACCTGCCGCCCGTGCATGAACAAGTGGTTGGCGTGATCGATACCCTGGTGCAGGCGAAGGAAATGCATCCGGGCAAGCGCAACTCGCTCGACGCCCTGTGTGACCGCTACGGCGTCTCGAACGCCCACCGCAAGCTGCACGGCGCGCTGCTCGACTCCGAATTGCTGGCCGACGTCTACCTGGCCATGACGCGCGGGCAAAACAGCCTGAGCATGGAAGAAGAGGTGGAAGTGGCCGCCGACGGCGCCGTGCTGGAAATCGTGCCCCTGGCCGAAGTCATCTTCCAGAGCGCCACGGCCGACGAGCTCGCCGCCCACGAATCCACCATCGCCGGCCTCGACAAGGCTGCCAAAGGCCAGTGCATCTGGACCGCCGTCACGTCGCCGCCAGCGGCCGCCTGAGAAAAAAGCGGCGCATGGTAAATTTCCTCTTGCCAGCCCTTGCAGATGCCGCAACACCTATGCGATAATTCGCCTCGCTTCGGGAGGTTAGCTCAGGGGTAGAGCACTGCATTCACACTGCAGGGGTCGCAAGTTCGAAACTTGCACTTCCCACCAAGAATTCGTTTGATATCAAAGGCTTACACTGATTTAGTGTAGGCCTTTTTTTTGGTATGAAAAAAGTATGAAAAATCCGCTTCGGACGCGCCTGGACGAGGCCGGACAGTGGACAATGCGACGACTGCATAAGTCCGGAGAGGAAGACTTTTCATTCAGCATTGCAAAGTCTCGGATAAGTTGATCGCATCTTTCCTTCGTCGCTTCGCACATAGCAAACATTTCGACCGAGACATTGCCAGTCTTGGCCGAGGTCGGTCATGTTAGCGTGCATTGCTGCTTGCCCTTGCTTTCAAGGTGCCGCAGGCTTGCGGAGTCTACAAAGATTGCTAACGCGAAGACTACGGGAGACCTTCCCATTGTTCATTTATAGAGCCGGGCATCCGAGTCGATCCAGTACGCATGGCGCCACCGGTAACGGCGCTCGCTTCACATCTCCTGCGCCAATCGCAAGAAGCCGAACGTCAGGCCGGGCGTCGGCACGGTGCGTCTGGCACCTGACAGCGGCTCTACGGGGAGTCGTAAGGGAAGACGCAGGCCTTCAACAATCGAGTCGCACCCCATGTATCGCCTCGCTGCCCTCTTGCGCGACCTGTCTCAGAAAACATGTGGAGGTGCCTTCGCGCCCGAGATCCGATGACGTACAGGAGTTTCTTTGCACTGTCGTCTCCGGCGGCATCGTTGAAGTGCGGTACCATCCCCTCGAGCAAGGTGTGAGCGATGACGACATCGAACTCGGCGCCTTTGACGCCGTGAATGGTGGATACCAATATCCCGGAGCGCGCCTGGAACGCTTTTTTGAAGAAGGAGACGTCGCTGGCAGCGGCGACTCCATCAGTTTGCAGTCGTTGCAATCGCGCCTCGGAACTGGCGAAGAACGCCTCGTGGTGTTCCCTCAGGCTCACGAACCCAAGGTAGGGCACTTGAAGGCGAACGAACAGGGAATCGAAGAACGTGCGCAGATAAAGGAGGCCGTCCGTCTCATCGATCACAACTGCGTTGCATTCCGCGAGAAGGTGCTTGCGGTTGAAGGCGGAAACGTCGACGCCTGCGCTGCTTAGATCCTGGATCACCTCGCCTGCCCATCGCAAGCGACGCAGATAGCCGCCAGGGGAAGGCTCGGTCAAGGCAAGCCGCGCCACTTTGTACCAAAAGTTCTCCGGGTCTCGGGCGAATGGCACGATGCCTGGGCCGTCAAACCGATATTCCGGCAACCGCACCACAAGCGCGCGCGTCATGGCCGTCAGATAAGGCCACTGGGGAGCGACGACGCAGATCTCATTGGGCGGCACACCCAGCACCTCGATGTTGTACTGAATCAAACGCGCGATTTCGTCGGCGAGATCGTCCTTATGGATGGTCGCGTCGTAGGTGATCAGGCTGGCAAAGTCTCGGTTTCGCCCCGAAGCCTCGATCACCGTCCCATACAGATTAAAGTTCCCGAAGTAATCAATGAGACGCCGGGAAGATCGATAGTTTCGCGACAACGCCCTGGGTTCGATCTCTAAACCCGTTAAAGCGCGCAGGCCGGCGAGGTCGATAGGGAAGCCACCCAGCGAGCCAAAAATCGCCTGGTTGGGATCTCCCACCATCAGCAACTTGGTGGTACCACCGCCAGCCGACAGTATCCTTCCCAGAATCTCATATTGAATCTCTTTGGTGTCTTGATATTCGTCAACCAAGACAAATGAGAAAATTTTGGAAAGATTTCCACTGATCGCAGGATGGGCTGTCACGAGTCTATGCGCGTAGAAAAGGATCAGCTCGAAATCAATCTGCCGCCTGCACTTTAGCGTCGCAAAGAACTCGTCCAGGACATTTTCGATGACCGCATGCTTGTGCGTGTCGCGACACCCCAATACACGGTCGCGAGGCGTGAAGTAGTAGTCGCAATCCCAAATGGTGACGCGCTGAGCTCGGTATGGATAGCACAGCTGCTCCAGCATCTTTTCGCGCTCGTGCAAATCGATGATTCGAAATCCGTGAGCCAGATCGGGATGATAGAGACCGTAGGGCTTCAAAATCCATTCAATGCAAAAAGCATGAATGGTGCCGATCCACAGTTGCTCAGTGTTGACTCCCAAATTCTCGATGCGCTCGCGGATCTCGTCGGCAGCACGATTGGTGTAGGTGATTGCAATGACAAACTGGCGGTCGGAGGGCAGTCGCGACAGTTCATAGGCGATCTTGTACGTCAGCGTTCGTGTCTTGCCACTGCCCGGACAGGCAATGAGGAACTGACTGCCAGCGAAAAGCACCGCGGCCTCTTGTTCCGGGTTCAGCTCATGTCGGGACCAAGCGAACATAGACGCCCCCTCAATCCACATTCGCCAGCAATCGATGGATCTGATCGTTCGGCAGCATCGCAAGCAGCATAGTTTTGAGGTCGGCAAGAGGTAGGGCGCCGGAATGGTACTGCGCAATCCACTCATGCAAGGCTTCGGCACCTGCTGCGGCTAGGACACCACTTTGCACAGCCTTGCTAACTCTGTAGCGATAGATGTTTGAGAACAACTCCTTTGACAGGGTCGGCTTGGCAAAGAAAATTGCGTCTCGAATATATAGCGGTATGACAGTGTCAGAATCCAAGCACCTGCCCAGCAGGATGGCAAACCAACCTTTACCCTGGTTAGCCGCCATCGTGAGAACGCGCCGCCCGAACTGGGCCTTGTCCCCAGATGCCAGCTCGGCGTCGGCCGCCACGAGTGTTGCTGGGTCGACATAGATGGTTGGCACCAATGCTCTAACTTTCGATGCATTTCCAGCTGCGATGAAATCAACTTCGAACGTGTGATCGGCGTAATGGGGGGACAGCCAAGGGTTGCCTTGGACAAAGAGATCGAGAGCAAGCTTGCGTGCAAGCCCCTTCACGTCCGATCCATAGCACTTTCTTTTGAAGCGAACATCTGCATCAGAGTCGCGCGGTAAAGGAGTTGTGTCGATAATGGCTGCGTCACGATCAGTGAGGATCGCACAGCGCTTGCGGATTCGAGATTGGTGAAAGAGTACTGCCACATTCTGGAAACCTGTACTACGAATGTTGATTAGGCTGACGCCGACCTCGTCAAGGCTGAGCCCCGTCACCTGTTTGAACATCAGCGGAATCAGGATTTCTTCCGCGTCACCCTCAACCAGGATCACACTCTTGGCGAACAAGAGGTTGGTTCGAACCGCGTCTAGGTACCGCTGCACCGTGTCGATCGCGGTTGGATCGAGACCCGTTGTAGGTTGATAGGCTTCGCACGCTGCACCACATCGCCCCAGCACATTGACGCTGGAGACCTTGCTGACTTCGGAAATCTGGGTCGAGTGCGTAGAGTAGATGATCTGCGTGTCGGCATAGGCAATGCGATCGAACAACGTCTTCTGGATGTGGGTGTGGATGTGCGCCTCGGGCTCCTCGATAACTAGGAAGTTGGCGATCGACTGATGCGCTCGTTGATACTGAAATTCGAGCAATTTCAGCGTCAGGAAGATCAGGTTGGCCCCGCCAAGACTCAGCTCGTGAATGGCACCCTCATAGTTCTCGTCCGACTCGCCCACGAAGAGCTTCAGCGACTGGAAAAGCTTGTCAGCCTCTTCTGGCAGGTCCGAGCGAATCGACAGGGAGCTTGGCGAATAGGTCTCGCCCGCAGCCGCCTTGATTGTGCTTCGAATGTCAGATCGGACGACCTGCACATCGTTCAGTGCCACGATCGATTCGTTGAGCTCTCGGACTCTGGCGACGATCGGATCCATGTCAGTCGCGGAGATCGCGCCGCTCTTGCTTTTTAGCAGCGTGAGCAGTGGGTTTGTTCGGTTGCTGTGGAATTCGGCCACGACGTCCCGTAACGCTTGGATGTAGGTAAACGATACCTCGCTTGCGACCGAAAGAAGGGGAGACACGCGGGCGCCAATACGTGGATCATCAGTCTCGTCGCTGATTATGCAGTTCTCGAAGTCGCCCACGATCTCGGTGTATGTCGCGAGGTTGCCAAAGTCGGCCGTGCTTCTGCCGGTGATGACCGTTTCGTAGTCAGAAATTTCAATGGACTCCCTGACTGCAGCCAATCCAGCGATGTCTCTGTCTGCAAGTTGGGCTAGCTTGAGGCGGACATCCTTTTTTGGTCGAAAGATCAGGTTGTAGGTGGCCTGGCCTATTGGCGCTGCTCCTGCTACCACCCCTGTTCCATGTAAGAAGAGCGCCTGGATGGCCTCGTCCGGACCGATCTCGTCGAACTCAAGGCTAATGATGATCCAGTGACCACGCCAGTTGTCGAGGCCGCGGTGAAAGTCGGACTCTTCTAAGCGAGATGCTGATCGTGACATCGAGTCGTCCAGCAGCAGGCGGATGGCCCGAAACAGATTCGTCTTTCCCGACCCGTTTTCTCCGATGATGGTGTTCACACCCTTCGTGAACGTCAGGGCTGCGCTTGCGAAATTTCGGTAGTTGACGAGCGTCAGTTTTGCGATATGCATCAGAGTCCAGGTTCAAAAGTTTTTTGTTGTTGGGATCACAGTCGCGAGCCAAGCTCACGCTGCATCGCGATGTTATGACCAAACTTCCGAATAAGTAGTGCGAGTGTCCGCTATCTGGCCGATAGCGGCACCAGAGCATAGCGGATTGCCAAGCAAAAATTATCACACATTGTCACTCTTCGCCAAATGGTCGCTTCTGGCCGGTTGGAGGCTGTTGCGTCCGGCTGCTATTGGGCCGACCTTACGTAGGCTGGCGTCTGGCGCGCCTGTTTAAACCAGTCGCACCCACCGTTTGCATCGGAGGAGCCTGTATTGCAACAGTTACAGGATGCCGTGCTGCGACGCACGCCTGCATCCAGTGCAGGATTTCACTTTTGAGCCAGGCCGACGAGCGACCTTTGAGTTTTACCGGGGCCGGAAAGGTGCCTTCCTTGATGCCTTCATAAATGCTGCTGCGCGATTTCCCGCAGGTGGCCAGCACTTCAGCCAAGCGGATGAAACGCTCTTCATTGAGCGTTGGTGCTGCGGGTGGCTCTTGGGTGGAAGGAAGTGTGACTTGGGTCATGGTAGGCTCCTTTTGCTCCTCAGCGTGTGAGACAGGTTCGGTGCCGGCATGGCGGCAATGACTCAGATCGGATCGTTGAGGTCGTATCGCCAGTGGCGGTCTGTCGACATTGTATTCACAATCATTATTCCGAAAATACGTAGTCAGTATCGATGGCGCATACGTCCAACGCAACTGGAATCGGGCGGGTATATCGACTAGATCAATGGTGTTTGCAGGTCGCTGCCGTAAGGGCATCTGATGGTCTGTGCAGTTTTAGCTGCTAAAAATAGATTTATGCAAGTGCACCGGTTTAATCCAGATCAAGATGGGAGCAGCTGTGTCGCGCAACTATATATGCTGTGTTTCAGCGCGGCGATGAGTTGCGCGCAACAGATGAGGAGGTCAGCATGGCCGACATTATTCAGTTCCCAGCCGTTACCAAGAGCAAGGACAAGGCATGCTCGCCTGCGCCTGGACGGCAATCCGCGTCACAGCCATCGCCAAATGGCCCTAGTGTACGCCAGATAATATGGGTGCTGACCGTGCTGTGCTGGCCAGTGCTGCGCTTCATCATGGTGTGCGACGTGCTGTTCCAGCTGCTGCGCGCGCTGGTGCTGTGGGATACGCCTGGCGCGCATGCCGGATGGACCTTGCTGCTGCACTATGGTTTCTTCTGCTACCTGACCTGGTTCGTGGCGTACGGTAATCCGGACCAGTTGCGATGAAGAAGGCGTCCGCACTACCAGGCGCCGCCAGCGGCCGCGCGCCGGAGGGCAGGCCGCTGGCGCTGCCGCTCGAGCATATCGATGAAGACCCGCTGCAGCCTCGCTCGGCCGCGAATCCGGGCTTTACGGCGCATAGCCTGGCCGAACTCGCCGCCTCGATCCGCCTGCGCGGGATCAAGACACCGATCTCCGTGCGCCATCATCCCGACCGGCCCGGCCGCTACATCATCAATCACGGCGCGCGCCGCTACCGCGCATCGCGGCTGGCGCAACTGGCGACTATCCCCGGCTTTATCGACGACGACTACAGCGAGACCGACCAGGTGGTGGAAAACCTGCAGCGCAACGAGCTGACGGCGCGGGAAATTGCCAATTACATCGGCCGCGAACTGTCGAAGGGGCTGAAGCGGGGGCAGATCGCCAGCAACATCAGCAAGTCCGCCGCCTTCGTGACACAGCATGCGGCCCTGCTGGACTTGCCCGAACCCGTCGCCCTGGCGTTCAACGAGGGTAGGGTACGCGACGTGACGACGGTGAATGAACTGGTGACGGCCTACAAGTCGCACCCGGGCGAGGTGGCGGCCTGGCTGCGCGAGGACGAACCGGAGATCACGCGTAGCGCCGTCAAGTTGCTGCGCGCATTTCTCGGGGCGAAGTTTGGCGAGGAGGACGAGATCACCCACGGTACCGGCGACGCCACAGTCGTGCCAACGGCCGCAGGTCCGCCCGCATCTGCGCAGGCCACTCTTGCCACGCCGGCTGGCGCCAGCCGCTGGCGCTGCACGGGCATTCTCGTGCGCCATGGCCATGGCCAAGGCGAAGGCGTGCTGGTGCTGGGACGCAGGCCTGGCGGGGAAGGGCTGGCCTGGCTGCGGCGTGCCGATGGCGTCGAAGTGGAGGTGGCGCTCGCCGGGCTTGTGCCGCTCAGGCTGCTGGGCGCGGGTGACTGACGCATCCGTGGCCCATGGCGCTTGCCGCGCGGATCAGGGCCGGTGCTACACTGCGGCTCTTGTGCTGTGCCGCAGTTTCCGCCAGCGTGTCTTGAAGTGCAGACGGAACCGTCCAATTATTTGTCATGCGACCATGAATGACTTGTTGACCTACATCGGTGCTATTTTCAACCTGCCCAGCCAGGCTGTCATCGAGCGGCGCGATATCGCGCAATCCTCCTGGCAGGAGGACGGCTTTGATGTACGACAGGAAGTGGCCACTTATTACTTCAGCAATGGCGTGGTGGTGCGGCGCACGTCCGAAGAGGATAGCTTTCCATCGCAGGCGGCCTGCGCGGAGTGCTGGATCACCTATGAAGTGCCATCGAACGGGCAGGCGCCGGTGGAGGTGCAGCCAGCGGTCAGGCGCTTTGACAGTCGCTGCCGCGAAGCGTTCTGGTTGAAATTCCACAGCGCTAACTGAGCCGCTGGCTTGCTGGCGGTGCCCGGCAGTCATCGACTGGAATATCCAAGATACAGTCTATGGACTGTAAAGTGGGATTACAGTCTTTTTCTTGTAATTGCGTTTCACAGTTCCTATACTGTAGATACACATCCCAGGACACGCCATGGACTATCCGATCCGATCCTTGCAGCAGTTGCGGCCGATTCTCGTGAGCTTCCGCAAGCAGGCCGGCCTGTCGCAGCAGGCGCTGGCGGAGCAGCTGGGCATCACGCAGCAAAGCTATGCGCAGATCGAAGCCAATCCCGCCTCGACAAGCGTTGAGCGCCTGTACACGGTGCTGCGGCTGTTGGGGGCCGAACTGCTGCTCTCGCCAGCCGGGCAGCCATCCCCGGATGCCGCCATCGCGCAGGAGGCAACCGATGCGGGGCGGCCCGCCGCCCGCCTCGCGCGCCAGCGTGCACCCGGTCCCGCGCGGCCGGAGGCGCCGGCAAGGCAGGAGCCTCCACCATCGGCCAGGGAGCGCTGGTAAGCTATGGGCCGGCGAGCGCATGCGCAGCGCCTGCACCTGTGGCTGAACGGCATGCCCGTCGCCTACTGGGACGCGTCCGCTGGCACCTCGGCGCTGACCTACTTTGACGCCTGGATCGACGACGAGGCCGGACGGCCGCTGTCGCTGTCGATGCCTTTCAAGCCGCAGGGCGGCGCCTATCGCGGCCCGCTGGTGCAGAATTATTTCGACAACCTCCTGCCTGACAGCGAACCGATCCGCCGCCGCATGGCCCAGCACTTCCAGACCGGCGGCATCGCGCCGTACCAGCTGCTCGCTGCGGCCGGGCGCGACTGTGTCGGCGCCATCCAGCTATTGCCGCCCGGCGAGGTACCCACGGACCTGTTTACCATCACGGGCGAGGCGCTGGACGAGGCTGGCGTGGCGAGGATATTGCGCAACACGGTCGCGGAAGCCCCGTTCGGGCATGCCGGCGTGGAGCCGGACCTGCGTCTGTCGATTGCGGGAGCGCAGGAAAAGACGGCCTTGCTATGGCATCGCGGCCAGTGGCACCGTCCCACCGGCAGCACGCCGACGACGCACATACTGAAGTTGCCCATGGGGCTGGTGGGCAATATGCGAGCGGACATGCGCACCTCGGTGGAAAACGAATGGCTGTGTTCGCAGATCATGCACGCGTTCGGACTACCCACGGCGCCATGCCGCATCGCCACTTTCGAGGACCTGAAGACGTTGGTGGTGGAGCGCTTCGACCGCAGGCTGTCTGGCGACGGCAGCTGGATCGTTCGGCTGCCGCAGGAGGATTTTTGCCAGGCGACCGGCACGTCGCCCCTGCACAAGTACCAGGCCGATGGCGGGCCGGGCATCAGCCGCATCATGGACATCCTGCTGGGCTCTGCGCAGGCCGAGGCAGACCGCCGCCGCTTCTTCAAGACCCAGCTGGTGTTCTGGCTGCTGGCAGCGACCGATGGCCATGCGAAGAACTTCAGCATTTTTCATTTGCCGCACAGCCGTTTCCAGTCGACGCCGCTCTACGACGTGCTGTCCGCCCATCCCATCATCGGCCCCGGCGCGCACCAACTGCCGCGCCAGGATGCCCGCCTGGCGATGGCCGTGCGCGGCGCCAGCAACCATTATTACCTGGAGCAGATCCAGCGGCGCCACTGGCTGAGCCAGGCTCGCCAGGCCAGTTTCGGCGCGGCTGCGGCGCAAGACGTGATCGACGAGGTGTTTGGCCATGCCGATGCGGTGGTGGCCGCCATGTATGGCTTGCTGCCACCCGGCTTTCCCTTGGATCTTGCCGATGCGATCCTGCAGGGCATGTCCCGCCAGGCGCGGCGGCTCAGGGACATGCCGGATGGAGAAGCAGGCACGGATGTAGTTTGATGTGTGCCACATCACGGGCATTTAGCTGCCCAGCGGCAAGTATCGCGTCTTAAAATGGCCCATCGCCGAACGAATCGGCCGCTGTCACGTCCTACCGATAAACAGGAGCGTATTGATGAAGCAAAGAGTCTTGGTCATGAACGGGCAGCGCCTGCTGCAAAACGAGCAGGGCGGACAGTGGGCTACCAGCAAGGTGGACAAGGCAGGGGCGATCAAGCCCGGCATCTACGATATTTATCTTGCAGGTAATGCCGACAAGGCCAAGACGTATGCCGGCGTCATCGTGCACGCCGATGGCGCCAGCGTGTACCAGCAGGTTGGCAAGACATTGATCAAGCACGCCGCCAGCGATTTCGCTAAAGTACCTGGGACGGGCATCGATACCAGTGTCAGCTACGAGGACGGCCAGGCGCACAGCAGCAGTGCCAGCGTCAAACAGGGGCGCAAGCTGAGCCGGTAGGGCAGAGCCCGCTAAAACCGGAGGCGGATCATGAAACTATCGATGGAGCGGCCGCAGCAAGGCAGGACTGCTAGGTCTGGCGCGCGAGGTGGGGCCGAGATGCAGGCCGATGCGCAGCTTTACCAGGCAGCCGAGGAGCAACTGGAGCAGGCGGCAATGCTGGATGCCGCCCCGCTGGACACACAGTATGGCGCGGCACTGGCGGCGCAGGTCGAGGCCAAGCACGAGCAGGTCGAGCGCATCGAGGACAGGCTGGAGAACTTGATCGAGTCGCAGGCATCGCGCCTGCAGCGCACGCAGATGCAGCAGCCGGGCTTGCTGGCCTTTCCCGCCACGCGCGCGCAGTGGCAGCAGCAGGTGCAGCAGCAACAGAAAACCATGCAGCGCCTGCTGGGCCGCCTGGAACTGGTGCGCGAGGTGCGCGACAGCATGGGCGTTCACGCGCCGCGCATCGAAGAACTGGCTGCGCGCAAGCTGCGTACCCAGCATCCCGCGCTGGCCAGCGAGTGGGATGCGCAGCAGCAGGCGCAGCGCCTGGAAAAGCTGCTGCAGCGGCAAGCCCCCGAGCGCAGCCATGTACTGCAAGCCGGTCGCGGCTCGCGGCTGGGCCTATCGCAGCACGGCCCATGAGGCCACGGCCGCCGCCAGCATGGCCAGGCAGCTGGCGGCGACATTCAACACCGCGATGGCATGCGCGGCGCGCACGGGACGTGCGAGCTGCAGCAGGGCGCCGTCGATTTCCTGGCGTGCGGCCCTTGCCGCCTGCTGGCCTCCTTCCAGCATGGCGGCAGCCATGGCTTCCCGGGCGGCGGCCAGCGCTGCATTGACGATGCGTTCGGCCTTTTCCCTGGCGTCCGTGCTCCAGCGCCGCGACAGCTCCTCCATTTCCTCCTTGAACCGATCTAACTGGACTTGCTGGGCCCTGGCGCTGTCCTGCATCAGGCGGCTGTTGATGGTCTGCAAAACAAGGATGGGGTCATCGCGCGCGACGGCAATGCCGTGTTTAGCGGCAATTTCCCGCAGCAGTTCCTCGGTCTGGTCGCCCATCACAGCACCATCGCGGCATCGAGTTCGCCGTAGACCAGGCGCCGGATGATGCTCAGGCGCTGGCGCGTCATGATCGGCAGTGCGGGCATGGCCAGCGCCTCGTCGAAGGTCAGGCGCTGCTGCAGCATGCCGGCCAGGTCGCGTCCGAACGTTTCCTTTTTCAATACGGGCAGGCGGACGATGGCGGACAGCCGCTCCCTGTTGGCCTGATAGGTCTTCATCTGCTCGAAGCCATTACCTTCGTGCTCGACCGGCCCCCAGTAGGGATTGAGCCAGGCGATGAAGCGGGTTTCCGGCGGAAACTGGCTGGCCAGGTGGGCAAAGCCGCTGATGGTATCGAGCAGGGCCTGGCCGCCCGTGATCACGGTGTGCACCACCAGCAAATGATCGAGTTCCGCCAGCAAGGCCGGGATCTGGTTGCTGATCAGGTAGTGCGACAGCGGTACGAAGGAACTCGCGCCGTTGTCGATGATGGCGTCTCCCTGCGCCTGCGCCACCAGGTCGATCAGGGCGTCGAAGCCGCGCGGATTGATTTCTTCCTCTTCCATCAGGTCGATGCGCCGGACCTGCAGCGCCTGGTAGCCATGGAAGGTGGCATTCACGGGATCGGTGTCGATGCACAGCGGTGTGCGGGCCTTGCTGAGCATGTACTGGGCGAGGATGGCAGCGATCAGCGACTTGCCGACACCGCCTTTTCCCTGCAGCATCATATGGATATGGGCCATTACAGTAGCTCCTTTTTGTCCGGGATCGGGTTGAAATGGAAGCCGGCCGGCGCTGGCGCCGGGCGGGGTGTCACGGCGTCCGGTTTCCCGGAAGCCGCGCGGGCCTGGCGGGATGCCAGCCGCTGCGGCGCCACGCCTTGTCCAGCCGTCTCCTCGGCCGGTGCGGATGCTTTCAGCATGCGGTGCACGTGCTTCAGGAACGTGTCGTAGCCGAACGGTACGCGTCCCGAGGCATACATATGGCGCCAGATGGTATTCATGGGAAAGCCCGCCGCCAGTGCGGCGCGTACATCGTCGCTGACGGCGAGGAAGGCGACCAGATATTGGTCGCGCTTGGCCGGCTTGCTGCATTTGATCCAGTCACTCAGTTGTTCGGCATAGGGTTTCTCCATGGTATTTATTCCCCTTCACGTTATGCGTAAGATGCACGGTTACACCACAAAACTGGCACGGTTGAACCACCAATTTGACACGGTTGAAGCCTGATATGCCACGGTTGGAGGCAGATAAGGCCTTTAAAGGCCTTTTCGGAATAGTGACCGATAAAATCCGCTCCGTTTTGTGCCAGAACAAGGGTTAAATCGAAAGCCTGTCCTACGATTAAATGGCTCGGTCGCCGTGCGGGCCGGGGCAGGATAGGTGAAGTTAGCTAACCGGCGGGCCGGTTATCTCTCTTCACATGGCCTTATTCGCGCCTGCGGCGCTCAACGGACATCCTGCTCTGCGAGGCCTGCGCGTGCCGCGCCAACCGCGAGGACGCCATGCAAGAACCAGGACACGCCACCACCCGCAAGGCCCGGCAGCTGCGCGTGCCGGTGCTGCCCGACGAAGAAGCGCAGATCAAGCGGCTGGCCGCCGCGGCCGGGCTACCGGTGGCGGCCTATCTGCGCAGGGTCGGGCTGGGCCACCGGCTGCCGGGCATCCTCGACCACCGGCGCGTCGAGGAACTGGCGCGCATCAATGGCGACCTGGGCCGGCTGGGAGGCCTGCTGAAACTGTGGCTGACCAACGATGAGCGCACTGCTGCGTTCGGCGAAGCGACAATCCGCGCCGTGCTGGCCAAGATCGCCGATACCCAGGAGGAAATGCATGCCGTCATGCGCGCCGTGGTCCTGCCGCAGCAGGGGCGCGGACTTTAGCCGCTAAAAAATTGGCGGCACCGGCCGGTCAACGGCAGTCGCAGCCCAGCAGGGGGAGAGCAGCATGATCGCCAAGCATGTTCCCATGAAGGTGGCCAGGAAAAGCGGCTTTGCCAGCCTGCTGGCCTACTTGGCCGACGCGCAGGCCAAGCGGGAACGCGTTGGCTGCGTGACGGTCACGAACTGCCAGTCGGACCAGGCCGCTGTGGCCGTCACCGAGATCCTCAACACGCAGGCGCAGAACCAGCGCGCGCTGTCGGACAAGACCTATCACCTGATCCTCAGTTTTCCTGGTGGCGAGGAACCGCCTCCGGCCGTGCTGCAGGCCGTGGAGGCACGCATCTGCCACGGGCTGGGCTATGGGGCGCACCAGCGCATCAGCGTCGTGCATCATGATACGGACAACCTGCACGTGCATATCGCCATCAACAAGATCCATCCCACCCGCTACACGATCCACCAGCCTTACCGCGACCATGCCACGCTGGGCCAGCTGTGCGCGGCGCTGGAAGACGAATTCGGCTTACAGCGCGACAACCACCAGGCGCGGCAAACGGGCGCCGCCAGCCGCGCCATGGACATGGAGCGCCACGCCGGCATCGAGAGCCTGCTGGGACTGGTGCGCCGCGCATGCCATGCGCAGATGCGGGAAGCGGCCTCGTGGGCGGAACTGCATGGCGTGCTGCTGTCGCACGGGCTGGCGCTGCGCGAACGCGGCAATGGCCTGGTGATCCTGGCCGAAGACGGCACGGCCGTGAAGGCTAGCTCCGTGCACCGCGACTGTTCCCGGGCGCGCCTGGAAGCGCGGCTTGGACCATACACTCCCTGGCCGGCCGGGACAGGCGGCCATCCCCGCCAAGCGAGCCAAACCCGCCAGCCGCTGCGCCTGCGCGTGGCGACGGCCGCACTGTATGCGCTTTACCAGGAACAGCAGCAGGAAGCCGTCCAGCTGCGCGCTGGTGCGCTGGCCGGCGCACGCGCACAGCACAAGCGCCTGATTGCCGAGGCGAAGCGCCGGGGCAGGCTCAAGCGGGCCGCCATCCGCATGCTTGCCTGCGGCCCGTTTGCCAAACGCATCTTGCATGCGGCAGCCGCGAAGACGCTCATGGCGGACATCGAACGCATCAATAGCGGCTACCTTGCGGAACGCAGCGCCATCCGCAGCCAGCACGGCCGCCTTGCCTGGGCGGACTGGCTGCGCACCCGTGCCGGGGCTGGCGACGCCCAGGCGCTGACCGCCTTGAGAGCACGCGGCGGCAAGCAGGGCCTGGCGGGAAACACGCTGGCCGGCAGCGAGCTGGCAAGTGAGGTAGGCGGGGCGCAGGCGCCGAATGGTTTGCGGCAGGACAGCGTGACCAAGCATGGCACGCTCATCTATTGCGCTGGCGCGACCACGATCCGCGACGACGGGCATAAGCTGAAAATCACGCGCGGCGCCACGCAGGCGGGCCTGCAGCTGGCGCTGGACATGGCGGTTTCGCGCTATGGCAGCTGCCTGCATGTCGCTGGCAGCGCCGCGTTCCAGGACCAGGTCATCCAGGCGGCGGCTGCCGCGCACCTGGCGGTCACGTTCGACGACGCCGTGCTGGAGCGGCGCCGGCAGGATCTGTTGCGTGCCGGGGGCACGAAGGAGACGCAGGATGAACAGGCAAGGCAACCGCGCCGGGGCGGACAACCCGGTGAAGGCGCAGCGCGACGCGCTGCTGGAGCAGGCGCTGGAGTCGCTGGAGCGTGCGCCGCCACCACGGCCGGCCGCGCAAGCGCCGGACCCCGGCGCGGCTCCCACTCCCAGTCCGACCCTGGTGGCGTTGGAGGCCATCCGCCGCCCGCAGCCAGGAACCGTCTGCGAAAGCTGTCCCAACTCGGTATGGTTCGCATCGGCAGTGGAACTGAAGTGCTACTGCCGCGTGATGTACCTGGTCACGTGGAGCAGCAAGGAGCCGCAGCAGATCAGCGCATGCGACGGCATGTTCCTGGGCGGGGAGGCGTAGCGGACAAGCTGGATACCGGCCCGGCGGCAGTGGATGCCTTCCTCCTTGAGCAGGAACAAACAAGGCCGCGATTGTCCGATATACCGAAATTTGAACGATATGATGGTGTCAAGGGGCCGGCTGTCTTTGCCGGGCTGCGCGAGGCGGGCGGCCAGGTGCTGGCGCTGCTGGAGCGGGGCGCGGCAACGATGGTCCTGCCGGTGGGCGGCGCAGCAGCAAGGCGCTTGCGCAAGCTGGCTCCCGGTGATGCCGTCACCGTGACGCTTGACGGCGTCATCAAGACGAAAGGACGGACCAGATGAAAGACAGGTTCAATAATGCCGTCGGACCCCAAGTGCGCAGCGCGCGGCGGGGCGCCCGCAAGGCCATCCCCGCGCTGGCCGCGCTCACCCTTGTTGGCGGTTTCCAGGCAGCCACCCAGTTCTTTGCCCATGCCTTCCATTACCAGAGCGCGCTGGGCTGGCATGCCAGCCAGGTCTATCCGCCATGGGCGATCGTCGGCTGGGCGGCCAGGTGGCGCGGCCAGTACCCGGATGCGCTGGTGCAGGCGGGCAGCGTGGGCATCAGCGTCGCGGGGATCGGCCTGATCGGGCTGCTGGTGGCCAGGATGATCTCGGTGAATTCGGCCCGCGCCAGCGAGTACCTGCACGGCTCGGCGCGCTGGGCGAACATCACGGACATCCGCGCCGCCGGCCTGCTGCCCGCACCGCGCTCGCTGTGGCAGCTGCTGGCCGGAAGGGTCCAGCCGGCTAGCGCTGGCGTGTACGTGGGGGCCTGGCTGGACCGGGCGGGCAGGCAGCACTACCTGCGCCACGACGGCCCGGAACACGTGCTGACGTACGCGCCGACCCGCTCCGGCAAGGGTGTCGGCCTGGTGGTGCCGACCCTGCTCGCGTGGCCGCACAGCGCCGTCATCACCGACCTGAAGAGCGAGCTGTGGGCGCTGACCTCGGGCTGGCGCCAGAAGCATGCGGGGAACAGGGTGCTGTACTTCGAGCCGGCCGCCGCCAAGGGCAGCGTGTGCTGGAATGCGCTCGACGAGATCCGCCTCGATACTGAGCACGAGGTGGGCGACGTGCAGAATCTCGCCACCCTGATCGTCGACCCGGACGGCAAGGGGCTGGAGACGCACTGGCAAAAGACCAGCCAGGCGCTGATCGTGGGCGTGATCCTGCATGCGCTGTACAAGGCGCGCGTCGAAGGCACGACGGCCACCCTGTCCGTGGTCGACGCCATGATGGCGGACCCGAACCGCGGCATCGGCGAGCTGTGGATGGAAATGATCACCTACAGCCATGCGGACGGACGCAATCATCCGGTGGTGGGTTCTGCCGCGCGCGACATGCTCGACCGGCCCGAGGAGGAAGCCGGTTCCGTGCTGTCGACGGCCAAGTCCTACCTGTCGCTGTACCGCGACCCGATCGTCGCGCGCAACGTGAGCCGCTCGGAATTCCGCATCCGCGACCTGATGCATCACGACAGCCCGGTGAGCCTGTATATCGTCACGCAGCCAACGGACAAGGCGCGCCTGCGCCCGCTGGTGCGCGTGCTGGTCAATATGATCGTGCGCCAGCTGGCCGACCGCGTCAGCTTCGAGAACGGGCGCCCCGTGGCGCGCTACCGGCACCGCCTCTTGATCATGCTCGACGAGTTTCCCAGCCTGGGCAAGCTGGACATCATGCAGGAGTCCCTGGGTTTCCTGGCCGGCTACGGCATCAAGTGCCACCTGATCTGCCAGGACATTAACCAGCTCAAGAGCCGCGAAACGGGCTATGGTCCCGATGAAAGCATCACCTCGAGCTGCCATATCCAGAATGCCTATCCGCCGAACCGCTTGGAGACGGCCGAGCACCTGTCCAAGCTGACGGGCCAGACCACGGTGGCGAAGGAACAGGTCACGACGAGCGGGCGCCGCACCAGCGCCTTGCTGGCCCAGGTGTCGCGCACCATCCAGGAAACGCAGCGCCCGCTGCTCACGCCGGACGAGTGCCTGCGCATGCCCGGTCCCGTCAAGTCGGCCAGCGGCGACATCGAGAAGGCCGGCGACATGGTCGTCTACGTGGCAGGCTATCCGGCGATCTACGGTCGCCAGCCGCTGTACTTCCAGGATGCGGTCTTCCAGGCGCGCGCCGCGATCCCCGCGCCCACGAAAAGCGACAGGCTGCACCACGCGCACCGGCCTGCAGACGGGGAGGGGATACGGCTATGAACAGGACATGCGTGAAACTCGGCGCCTGGAGCGCCTCGCTGGGCGCCGCGCTGCTGGTGCTGGGCGTGGCAGCCCACCTGGCTGGCGCGCGCATCAACAGCAGCCATAGCATTCCGCGCGGCTTGTACTGGACCAGTTCGGCCCCGGTGGCGCCCGGACGCTACGTGATGTTCTGTCCACCCCAGCTGGGGGTGTTTGAGGAGGCGCTCCGGCGCGGCTACATCGGCGCGGGTTTCTGTCCCGGCGACTATGGCTACATGATGAAGAAAGTGCTTGGCGCGGGCAATGACGCGGTCAGCGTGGCGCCGGACGGCGTGCGCGTTAACGGACGCCTGCTTGCGCACAGCGCGCCGCTGGTCGCCGACGGCAATGGCCGCCCCATGGCGCGCTTCCAGGCCGACCAATACATCCTCAGCGAATTCCAGTTGCTGCTGATGGCGGACGCCAATCCCCGCTCTTTCGACGCGCGCTACTTCGGCCCCGTTCAGCGCATGCAGGTCCGCACTGTGATCGTCCCGGTGCTGACCTGGTAGCAGGTTCCATTTTCAACCGCGTAGAAGAGGAGGAAACCGATGAAGAATGCACGAGACAGGCAGACCGGTGGCGCGATGGCCGACGAACAGGCCATGGCAGCCGTCCTGCGCGAAAAACTGGGCGACGCCGCCATACCAGGCAGCCGGGCCGAGTTCGCGCCGGATGAAGCCGAACAGGCCGGCTCCTTTGCCGAGGATGCCGTGGATGAACACGATGCGGCGGCAGGCGCCGTCGACCTGGCCGATGCCAGCGCGCCGCTGCCCCTGACAGGGAGCACCAGCCATGAACGACCTGCCCAAGTCACTGATTGAAACGATCGCCGAGAAGCTGGTGGCGCAGCTCAGGGAAGGCACGGCGCCCTGGCAAAAGCCATGGCAGCCGGGCGAGCCGGGAGCGTTCCTGCCATTCAATCCCACCACTGGCAAGCGCTACAAGGGCATCAACGCCCTGCACCTGATGAGCGAAGGCCATGAAGACCAGCGCTGGATGACCTACAAGCAGGCTGCTTCCGCCGGGGCGCAGGTGCGCCAGGGCGAGAAAGGCACGCCCATCCAGTACTGGAAATTCAGCGAGGAGCAGGGCCAGACGGATGCCGACGGCAAGCCGGTGCTGGGCAGCGACGGCCGCCAGGCGCGGCAGTCCGTCAGGCTGGAGCGGCCGCAGATGTTTTTCTCCACAGTGTTCAACGCGTCGCAGATCGACGGCCTGGCGCTGCTGGCGCCACGGCCAGCAGCTGTCTGGGCGCCGG
Organism: Janthinobacterium sp. BJB304; assembly: GCF_002735765.1. Taxonomy (NCBI): domain Bacteria; kingdom Pseudomonadati; phylum Pseudomonadota; class Betaproteobacteria; order Burkholderiales; family Oxalobacteraceae; genus Janthinobacterium; species Janthinobacterium sp. BJB304. The sequence goes on along the minus strand of NZ_PDZN01000007.1, from coordinate 243,275 downwards.
CCGAGCGTGCGGAGCGGATACTGCAGACGTCGGGCGCCAGAATCGAGCATGGCGGGCGCGAGGGCCGCGACAGCGCCTTCTACCGGCCGTCGAGCGATACCATCCACCTGCCGGGCAAGGAGCAGTTCCCTACGGCGGACAATTACTATGCGACGGCGTTGCATGAACTCGGGCACTGGACGGGGCACGCCAGCCGGCTGGGCCGCGACCTTGGCCATCCCTTCGGCAGCGAGGAATATGCGCGTGAAGAGCTGCGTGCGGAAATCGCCAGCATGCTGCTGGGCGACGAGCTGGGCATCGGCCACGATCCCGGCCAGCACGCGGCCTATGTCGGATCATGGATACGCGCGCTGCAGTCCGATCCGCTGGAGATTTTCCGCGCCGCGTCCGGGGCCGAGAAGATCCAGGCCTACGTGCTGGGGCTGGAACAGGTGCAGACGCTGGGGCAGACTGCGTCGCCGCAGCGGGCGCCTGTTGCAGCGGATGCTGCGCCGTTCATAGTCCGGGAACGGGTGGGCGGCAAGGACCTGTTTTCGCAGTCCTTCGGCACGCTGGACGAAGCGGCACGCTGCTACGTTGGGAAGTCGCAGGCCACTAACCGCAGCATGGAGGCGGCGGACGGGCGGGAGCTCGCTGGCGTCGTGTGGGGGCCAGACGGCGATTTCGAATGCGAGCGCTTTGCATCGCCGGAAGTGGAGCAGGCAGTGGCAGCGGCCCAGGAACAGCACTGGCAGGCGATCGGCGCGGCTCAGGCGGAGAAGCGCGTGGAACGGGAGGAAGGGGAGGCTATCGTGAAGGTCGATATGGACAATGTGGGCGACAGCGAGGTGGCCCTGGCGCGACTGCAGGTATTGCGCGGTGGCGGCAGCGAGGCCGGTGCCGTTCTGGACGCAGCCGCCATGCGGCATCTGGGCTTTACCTTGCCGCACGACTGGAACGGCCGCGTGATGGTGCAGGGCATGGCTACCGGCGAGGTGGATGGGGAGCAGCAGGAAGCATCGGCCGAGCAGTTGGGCCTCAGGCCGGAATTCTGGAGCGTCTACGCGCAGCAGGCCGATGGCCGCCACCAGTGGCTGGCCGACCGTGGCACCCAGCGCGAAGCTGCGCAGCTGGCGGGCAGGCTGGCGCTGATCGACGCACACTCCGAAACGGATGAACGCGAGAAGGCCGTGAAACTGGCCCGCCTGCATGAAGAGCGAGTGCGGCGCGATCCTGCCAGCGCCGCGGAAGACCTGATTGCGGCCCGCGAAGCGCGCAAGAGCGCGGAACTGGCGGCCGTCACCGGCAGCGCGGACCTGCAGCGCCGGGTGGCGCAGCTTGAACAGGGCAGCGGCCAGGCCGCACCGGGCGCAGGCGTTCTGCTTGCCGTGCCTTTCAGGGAAAAGGACGAAGCCAAGGCCCTGGGCGCGCGGTGGGACAGGGCGGTGCAATCGTGGACGGTGCCGCCTGGGGCCGATCCCGCCGTGTTCGGGAAGTGGCACCGGCAACCCGCAGCGGAAGGTGCTGGCGGACCGGAAGCGCGTGACGGCGCGCCAACTACAGTGCGCCAGCCGCGCCAGTACCTGGCCGTGCCCTACGGCGAACGCAAGCTGGCCAAGGCGGCGGGCGCGGCATGGGACAAGGTGGCAAAGTCCTGGTATGCGGGAGCGAAGGCGAACATGGTGCGGCTGGCGCGCTGGATGCCCGGCAAGGCAGATCCCCAGCAGGGGCCCGCCATGACGGCGCAGGAAGAGTTTGCCGATGCGCTGCGCAGCTTGCGCTGCGTGGTAAGCGGGGAGCACCCCGTGATGGATGGTCAGAAGCACCGGATCACCGTGGAAGGCGAAAAGCACAGCGAGCATTCCGGCTCCGGCTTTTATGTCGCCCACCTCGATGGCCTTCCGGCAGGCCATATCAAGAACAACAAGACGGGCGAGGCGATGGACTGGAAATACAAGGGCTATGCGCTCGACCCAGCACAGAAAGCCCGGCTGCAGGCCGAAGCGGCCACCAGGCTGCAGGAACGCCAGGCCGCCCAGGCGCAGCTGCAGGAGGCAGCGGCGAGTCGCGTCGTGCGGCAGATGGCCAGCCTGCTGCCGATGGCGGAACCGACGCCGTACCTGGTGTCGAAGGGGCTACTGCCTACCACGGGCATTTTTACCGACACGGCAGGCAAGACCAGCTACATTCCCGCCACCGACGCCGACGGCAAGCAGTGGAGCATGCAGTACATCGGCGAGGATGGCAGCAAGCGCTTCGCTCGCGACAGCCGGAAGACCGGCTGCTTCCACGCCGTCGGCGGCCTGGAGGCGCTGGCCCGGGCGCCCGCGCTGGTCATCGCGGAAGGCTATGCGACCGCCGCCAGCCTGTCAAAGTCGGTTGGCTTCGCCACAGTGGCCGCTTTTGACTCGGGCAACCTGCCACTGGTGGCGAAGGCATTGCACGGCCGTTTTCCGGGCAAACCGGTGATCATCGCCGGAGACAACGACCAGCACCTGGAAGCAACGCAGGGGATCAATCCCGGCAAGGCCAAGGCACAGGAAGCGGCCCGCCTGACTGGCGGTCGCGTGCTGCTGCCCATCTTCGCCCCGGGCGAGCAGGCGGCCGATCCGAAGGGATATACCGACTTCAATGACCTGGCCAGCAAGAGCCGGCTGGGCATGGAAGGCTTGGACAGGCAGGTGCGGCCAGCCGTGCAGTCTGAAATTGAAAGCCGGCAGGCCAATGCCAATCAGGATGCCTTGTCTCTTGCGCGGGAACCGCTGCAGCGCCGGTTGGCCAAGTCGGGACCGCAGTGACTGCATGCGGCGTGGCGGCCCGTGCCGAGGGCGGAAGGAAACAGGAAACGATGGAATGGAGGTCCGAAAATGAATGTCTTGCCGATCAAGGCCGCGCCGCTGGTCCTGCATGCAGGCGGCGCGCGCAGCCATCCTGAGCTGCCATTCTTCGACGATGGCGATGCGGAGTCGTGGAATAACTGGCTGCGAGTGCATCGCCTGGAGGTGATGCGGGTGTGGATGGAGGATGATACCGGGGCTGAGGATAGTTATAGGAAGTTCCTGGCTGGAGGTTCTGCGGAGGAACTATCTGCATGGCAGCCATGCAAGCCGGATGGCGACCGAACATGGATCCTTCTTGCTGTTTTTGATGGCAGGGAGGGACCGTGTGCCTATTTTGTACGGAGGGCGGCGTATTTTTTGAAGGCGCAGATACCCAAATAACGCAGCCCTTTGAAACGGTGCGCTGATGAATGCGTTCCATGGGAAATCGTAGTTTTATGAGGTAATATCTTTGATATGCTACTTTTCCTAGGCATGCAGTAGTGGTTCGTAGTTCCGCACTTTCACTTTTGCTGTGGACTGGGCGGCGCGAAGAAAGGGTACAACTAGGTGCACCCGCAGGCCGGTAGCGTTGGTGCGGTGTTCCGCTGCATCGGTGGCGTCAACAACGATCCGGCGGCCATCCGCGATTTCAACAATGCCGGCCCTGCGCAACTGGGTGATGTCCTCGATCTGTTCACCCGTGCGCAGTACATTGCCTTCCATGGCAAAGTGCCCCCCAAGTTAGCGCGAAGCGATCCTCATCGTTATCCGGCGTGCAGTCGGTTTCGAAAGTTCAAACATCGTGGTCTCAAGGTGCGCTACAGACTTGAGGGCGCGCTTTTGTCGTTTCGAAGCAGTTACTCTAAATATTCTTTTATGCTCTGTCCGAATACCTCTTCGGCAAGAGCGGTTACCTGTTCTGCATTGCCGCTCGCTATTACCTTACTTATCCAAACATGTGTAGTAGCGATACCATAGCGCTTCTCTAAATAATCGAATAGGGCAAGCGCGGCACCATATCGTCCCGACTCGTTCTCATCGTCCTCTGTATAGTCACCTGGACCAAAAGTGAACGGGCCAGCGGGAGAGTACGTGGGATCGTTGGCCATTTTTTCCCGATCTTCAGGTGATAATTGCCGATCGATCGCTTCCTGTTTCACTTGTATTCCACCCCAAGTCGTAAGATGAGCAGATTTGAGTTGAGAAAACGCAGTCGACAATTCTTGACGCCTTTGTTTAGCAATTTCTGGTTTAATTTTCTGAGTAACGTGCAAGGCAGCCCACTCAGCGTGCCCCTCCAAAAACCATCTTGGTAACTCGTTCTTGCTACGAGATTGGCTCAAGTGAACTTCCTCATGGGGCATAGCATGTATTAGAAAATAGATCGACTTATCATCCCATTTTCCATTCGTAAGGACGTTAACCCACCGCAACTCGTCTTTCTGTTGCGGTGGCGTATATTTTCCATCGGTGGTCACTACCATAGCCGACCAATGAATGTTTCGTCTAGAATCAGGAATGATTGGGGCTAGTAGATCTAAGAGGCCGATCAGGCAACCTGCTTTGAGCTTTGCGGCCGCAGACAATTTAGGCTCATAGTAAATACGCACAAAATTAGAGGTTTTAAACGACCGAATTTCAAAATATGGTAAATCGCCAGATGCGGCAGGCTTTGAAGTAACGGAAAAAAAACGTTTTTTTTCTTGCGACACGCCATCTGATGCACACGATGCACGGACCACAGAAACATCTTCTTTGAGCAAGGGATCGCTTGAAGCCTGGGGACTAGCTAAAACCACTGCAGAAAAAAACAAGATAGCTAAAGATTGCATAAGATCCCTTTTAACGCGTTTAATCTTCAATTTTATAAGCTCAATTATCCATGACACGGCTATTCCTGGGTGTCAGGGAGGCGCTGTCCCAAAACGCGTACTTTATCATGAAAGAGCTTTTCACTCTATTGCCTTGAAAAAGTTTGTTCCGTTGTCGCCGCAGAAATTCTTACGGTGCCTTGCGAACACCCCAACCCGCTAGGAGCTTCCGAGGCAACTCGTACTCATGCGAAACCCATCGAATATGCGTTGACTGGCAACGAAGGCATTCAGCCACTAGCAGTGTGCACGCGATTCTTATGCGTGTGGCGAGCAAAAATGTGCATCATGGTGGCACCGTTGCTCCAACTTATTTTCCGCTTCAAACGATGTCCTTTCGTATCGTTTGACGTTAACACTATCGGTGAAGCGGAAGTATGATATTGCAAAATTCTGCTGAGTTCAAAAAATACTCAGACACGTTTTGTGTCTCCTCACACAAACTAACCAAATATTTCAATATTAAACGGCAGGAGTGGCGGGAGGTTCAACATTGTGACAATTCACGTATATCTCTATTTCGACACAGTCCTGTCGGCATTAAAAATTTCAATTAATGTTGCAAAAAAACAACGAGATTAGTGGCTTTAAAAAAAAGCAACAAATCAGTTGACTCAAAGAATGTTTGCCTTTTAATATACATTGCCTTTGTGAAAATTTGAATTCAAATTCTTTCAAGGTATAAACTTAATTTTTTGGAGAAATTACATGAATGTATTTAAAAAGGCTGTTGCCGTCATCGCTTTACTTGGTGTTGTAGGCGCCGCATATGCTGCAACTTGCACAGGCTGCAGCTGTATAACGGTAAAGGGCACCAAGGTTTGTGCTTGCAGTAGCTGCGAGGGTGGGAAATAAATAAGGCAGTAATATAACGCGGCTACCAATCCCGTTGATCTCAAATATGCCTGAATTGTTTATTTTTGCATTTCAGGCATCAATATTTAAGTTTTTTTATAGTGAATATCCCTTCACGATACGTTATGTCTTTATTTCGCGAAAAAACTATTTGTTTATGTACGTTAGTTATTGGTACATTGTACATACTTATTACAGGTTATGTTTCATCGAAGCAGATGGCTCTTGATGAAACGCTTTCTCAGCATGGGTTCAACCGTACAATGATTATTTCTGTTGAAAATGGAGCAAGCGAACTTTATGACGATGACGCGCGGAAATTAATCAATTCTGGTCCTGACGTCTCTGATGGGCCTTTAGCACTGCTTTCCCATGACACGCTATCAAAGATTTTAGCGATGCCCGAAATCGATAGCGTTATGGCGATATCAAGATCGTCATGGCAACTTAGCACTGGAAATGGCTCAAAAGCCGTGGTTGAGGTGTTAAATGTTCCTCCGGTTTTTATGAAGGAATTTAATTTAGGAAAAACTAATGATTTGCTCGCCGGCCAATACTTGCCCAGTAATGCGTTAGCTCGAAAACTACGTCTTGTCGATCACTCGACCGCGATCGTAAGCATTCCCGATGAAACTATAGCCATGTTGCCGTACCAGATGCGCTCTAGCTTCGATTGGTCGAAAGCGCGATTTTCTGTTTCCGTTCGGAAACAGATCTTAAATCTTAGCCATGATACGTCTTTCTTTGAGAATGTTATTTTTACAACTGGAAAACAACAGAAAATAAATGTGCCAGGCTTGTTTCTTTTGCCAAAAATAAACGTTCTAGTTAAGTTTAGGGAAAAAGTGAACATAAAAGATGGTCAAATTAATCTAGAAAAAATATTGAAAAATATATCGTTGACAAACCCTAATATGCAGGTTCAAGTAACGCCATTCTCCAAGTATTTTGAGGACGAGATTGGTACTGAAGTCGTGACGAGTTGGGCAGGCCGATTGCATTTGGGTTTCTTCACAGTCTCTATAACACTGGTAACGCTACTCATGCTTATTCGATATAATAGCTTGCGGTATGAAATAGCCTTGCGGCGTGCTCTTGGTGCAACTGTTGGCTATGCAATTTGGCTAAGTATTCGGCCTCTTATAACCTCGATTTTTATTGGCATGGTATTGGGTGGTATCGTTGGTAGTGTAGTTAATTTCTCTATCAACTCTGGGAGTTCGATGATATCCCCTAGCAATTTTCTCTCGTTGAGTGCTATAACAGCGTTAGCGATCTTAGTAATCGCGGCGAGTGCGCGGGTGAGTGCAGCTACGAATTTTAGTACAACTATTCGTTCAAAATTATGATGTCAAGAGCTTTCAAGATTTTCTGTGCCACCTTGCTCGTTGTGTTCGCAACGATCGGCTGTACTGAACATATAGACGGTAGCCAAGGGGCACTAGCTGTCCAGACCGAAGGTGTACAAAACAGGCAGAACTCGATTGATTATCGGATTCGTGGAACGTGTGTAATTCGTTCTGCAAAAGTCGTACGATTGAAGGCTCAAATCGGTGGAGCTGTAAAAACTGTCCAAGTTGAACAGGGAAGTCGTGTATCAAAAAACCAGATATTGGCAACTATTGATATTGAAGATTTAAAAGTACAAAAGGCGAGAACGGAAATCGAGTTGGAAAAGCTCGTAAAAAAAGCGGATCTTTTACGTTTTCAGATTGTAAAAGCTGAAAAAGAGTTCTCTGTTGTCTACGAGATGGCGGGTACAGTTAATTCTTATTTACCTCAATATGGGAAGGAGAAAGCCGCACTCGTCGAACGCCGTAATGACTTAGAACAAAATGAGCTGAGTCAAGGATTGTCGCGTCTTGATTTACAAACAATTGATGTTCAAATGAAACGTTCTGTGGTGAAAGCGCCATTCGATGGCGTAATTTTAACTCGATCTGTTGAGCCTGGGATGGTTGTGGGCTCGGGCAGCGCGAGCGTCGGAGGTGGAGACGTTTTGTTTGAAGTCGCGGATCCGAGCATGTTAATAGGGGCTTGTATAGCAAAAGAGTCAGATGCTTTGCGTTTCGAAGTGGGCGCCAAAGCGACCATTCTGGTTGATACGGAGGGTGCGCACCCTATCGCGGCAAAGGTTCGCGACGTTTCCCCAGTAATTACTAACGACTCGGGAATTTCCAGACGAGAATTTCGCGTGCAATTTGATCCGGCTTCAGCGAAACGGCTTTTGCCAGGAATGAACGCTGAAGTTGATTTGGGCGGTTAAAAATTACTACCTGCAAAATTAAAATGATTAAATTACGAAAACTTTGTGTTTCTTACAATTCCAGGGAACTTGCTCTTGATCACTTCGATCTAGATATTATGCAAGGCGAACGCGTGGCGGTGATGGGACCAAGCGGATGCGGGAAGTCCACGCTATTATCCATATTAGGCGGTTTGTTGCGTCAGCAGTCCGGATCGTATGAGTTTGACGGACATGATCTTCGATCATTCTCACCTGCTCAACTGGCAAAGTTCCGTGGTGAGCAGATAGGGTTTGTTTTTCAGCATTTCGCGTTATTACCTCATTTAACCTTACAAGAAAATTTACAAGTGCCTATTGAGCATTTGAACGTGAGCCGACGTGAAGCATCTTACCGCGCGCTGGAAATGTTATCGAAGGTCGGCATTGAAAATCTCGCAAGGCGATTTCCGGCAGAAGTCTCTGGAGGACAGGCACAACGAGCCGCTATTGCTCGGTCGATCATGCGTAACCCTCCCGTTATATTGGCAGACGAACCCACCGGAAGTTTAGATGATAGAAGCTCGTCTGATGTTTTAGAGCTTTTGAATACGCTTGCTGCTGATGGAACAACGTTGATTGTGGTGACGCACAACGAAGCTGTGGCAGACGCTCTATCACGGACCGTTCGCATTGATCAAGGCAAAATAGTCGGCGTTGCCACCGAAGCGCGATTGTCTGCGTGATATATCAATTATATCTTTACGGCTGCCACGGTTTACGCCGTGCTTTCGGCTTTCCGGCGAGGTCAATCATTGCAATAGTGGCCTGCGGCGCTGCCTGGGCCGCATTGTCCGTGGCGCTAGCTGAACTCAACGCTGTCGAACAATTGTTATCTCGCGCTGGCAGATTGGATGGATTTCCAAGCTACCACGTTACGGTAAGTAAGATTACGCAAGCTAGTAAGGCACATTCCCGCTTGTTGCCTGCGGCGCTCATTGATCTAATACAAGTTAGCACCCCTGTGTTTGTGCTTCAAACGCGTAGTTCAGTGACAGTGGCAGATACCAAAATTTCACATGTATCCTCGGCTGATATGCTATTCGCGTCATCCAAGACCATCGAGCTAATTTCAAGCTCGTCTTTTCCGCGTTGCGCCTTGATACAACCCGGGAAAAGGACAGCGAACACATCAGCCATGTTGGTTGTCGCAACAAATTGGCGGTGTGAACTGGTGCCCTTGCCGGCAGCGCTAGCCTCTCTAGAAGAGGGACGTACTACCAATGCTATCGTATTTCCCCTATCAGCTTTAAGGGAGATCGGAGGAAGAAGGGGGAGAGAGAATATAGTTGCAATATGGTTTGGTCTAGTGAATAAATCTAGTTCTGAATTAATATCATTGCTTGATGGTAATAATAAAATGCCGAATTTGGACGTTGTGCCGATGGGAGGGAGTGTTATCGGCGCCAGTTATAATTTATCCAATGCAACCAAGGTGTGGATCAGTGTTGCTTCTATGCTTCTAATCGTTGGACTTGGTTTATACATTCATGGAGTTTTTGTTCCTATGAGATGTGAAGCGGCATTGCGCTTCTGTATTGGACAAAGCCGTGCCACCGTCTTTTCTTGGATTCAGATTGATGTGGTATCGCAACTAGTTGCAGCAATTCTATTATCTTCCGTAATTGGAGTGTCGACTGTATTTTTACTTGGATGGTCACCTCCTTGGGACGCCTTATGGATTGCTATTTTAGGCGTTGTCTTAATCTCTGCGCTTTTGTCATTTTTGGTGTGCTGGTATGTCACCAATAAAATATTTTCCTCTTTCAATGTCATTGGTTTGACTAAATAATTCTTTAAGCATTGAACTATCATGAAAAATATTATTATCGCGGCTCTTTTCATAATTTTTAATGGCACTTTGCCAATTGCCTTGGCCGAAAATATATCAGATGGGTATGCCAACGGATATATTGAGACCTCTAAATCATCAAATATTATCGAATCCTCAAAAGTGGAGGTTATTGAGTTTTTTTCTTACGGCTGTCCTCACTGTGATTTATTGGATGGAAAGTTGAATGCATGGGCAGCAAAAAATAGCCAAAAAATATCATTTCGACGAATTCATGTATTTTTTGGTGAGAATACTGCTCAGCAACAACGCCTATATTTTGCGCTTGATTATATGAAAAAAGAGTCTTCTGTTCGAAAGCAGGTTTTCGATGAAATACACAAAAAAAATGTACGATTAAATAAGTTGGAGGAAATCACGAGGTTAGTAAAAGAAAATGGGATAAGTGAACAAGAATTTTTAAATGCCTATAATTCACCAATAGTAAGTAGTCGGGTAAAAGAAGCATCGCTCTTTCAAAAATCATTAGGTGTACGTAGTATTCCAACAATTTTGGTCGATCAGAAATTTCTGACCAGGCCCGATTTTTTCCAAATCCCTCCATCAGATAAAAAATCGTGGATTTCAGATTTTTTTAGTACAGCGGCCAAACCCGCGAAAAAAACAGACTTCGAGATTGAAGATGCCATGTTTTCCTTACTTGATAAATTAGTTTTGGATCGCACTAAGGCACGCAATCGGTAAGCTTTTTTTAAATGCAATTGTTGGCATGGGAGGAAAGCTAGAAATTAGTATTTCATATGAGCCAATAATAAATTACTGAATTCCAAGCCTACCTTTCAGCTTCTATGAACAGTAGTAACAGAGCTCCTTTAAGGAAGTACTGATCAATTCACTTTCTCATCAAGATTGGCAGGCCAAATGGGGTACTGGCGACCCACACAAGCCCATGTTTCCAGCGATTCGGCGCAATTCTTCGCGTCTTTCTGCAATCAGGATGGACTACGTGATTCGGTGGCCGTAAAGCGCTTGCCGGCAAGCAGCCGATTGGCAGTAAGCGTCGGCTCTGTCTTCCGATTACCCATCTCTTTCGGATGCGGGATTGAAGCCACGTTGCATATCCGCAAGGCGACGCATGCCTCGCCACATGACGATGTTTCTTGGTTGGGACTCGTTGGAGCGTGCGAGGAAACCCTTAAGTTGCGCAATTTTTCCGAGATAGCGTGAAAGGGGCAGTTGCTCGCGGGATCTCTTGCTGTCTTTTACAGAGCAGTTGAGGAGGTCAATTTCCGCAGGCGTCAGCGCCATTTTTGGTTCTGCATCTGGACATGTGTGAATCGCTACAAGTCTGCTAGGCACCCGCGTGCGCGATTTAAAATACATTCGTTGAACCCCTTGGGCTCAGGGGGCGGGGGATTCACTTGGGAACGGCAAGCGGTACGAAACTAAGATTGTAGTCTAGCCACATTGCCCACTTGTTTCCTTTTCTGATCAGATCAACTCGGTAGGGTAAGTTGTATTGCGCTGTTCTCGAATGGTAGTTGGCCGCCCGGGCCCACAAATTTCCTGTGTCGTGCAACAAGTGTTGCCTCAGCCGCCAAGCGGCTAGATAATAGGGATAGCAGCCTTTCGCCGCGACATGGGCTGGAGTAATTCCATATTGCCGTAGTTGCAGCAAGTAAGCGGAGTTGAACTGCATCGGACCAATGTCATAGGTGTCATTTTTATTGGCGACAATCATTCCGGGCCTGCCACCTTCTTTCTCAGCAATCGCCAGCAAAATATTGGCGGGCACCTGGTATTTGATGGCGGCCGTGATCGAGCACACGATGCGCTCCTGCTGCAGGGGAGGGAGATCGAGCATGCTGTTTCTCCTTTGTTCAGTATGTGCGTAGAGAGCTATTCTGGCTTGCGGTCGCGGAATGCCGCCACCTCCGCAGTTGGATCTGTGGAAGTGCTTTCTCCTGCGGAGAGACTGCCGTCTTCCATTGCTGATGCCTCGGCATCCGGCGCTCCAGCGTGATCTCTAGACCTGATGGCGGCAGCAATCTGGCCGCCGATGGTTTTGCCGACGCGGTCACCGGCCGCCGTAAGACCTTGTTTGACCTTTGCCTTGCCGACATCCCAGGTTCCTTGTGCCAGATTGCCCGCCGTGCCTGCCGCAATCCTGGCCGTTTTCACTGCCAGTGCCGCTGCTGCGGCCGGGCTACCCATGCCGGGCGCTGTTTTTGCTACACGTTGGCCTGTTTTGCTCTCGCTACCCGCGTTGGCAGGTCCGTTCGCGCTTTGCTGAGTGGACGGCGAGGCGGGAGGCTGCGCTTGCTGTGACCCGCTGCCTATTGGTTGTGTTTCTGCGCTACCACTTCCAGCCTCCGCATTGCTGCTTGCCGCCTGCGCGGTGTCGCCCATGGCTGCGGCGAGCGCACCGCTGCCGGTGCCTGGATCGGCTCCTGTTCCGCTGCCGCCGCCTCTGCCCGAGGCCATGAAGTCGCGGGTACCGCTTCCTGCGCTTTCTGCAGCATTTGCCTTGGAGACGGCTGCCATCAACGCCTGAACTCCGCCGGCGATGTTCGCCGTACCTGCGACAGCCGCGGCACCGGCGGTTGCTGCGGCCGTCGCGGCCATGGCGGCTGCACCCAGTGCCGTTCCTGCGCCAAAGCCGCTGCCAAGCGCGCCGGTGCCACCGCCCATTGCCAGACCGCCTATTAGCGAGGGAACCTTGTTGACCAGGGCGAGCAGAATGATGGCCACGACCATGATGACGGCAAGTTCTTTCATCTTATAGGCGGCACTGATGTTGGTGTAGAACTCATCCATGAACGACTTTCCTATCCCGACGAGTAGCACCATGGTGAAAAGTTGGGCCCCAATACTCAGCACGGTCTTGTAATAGTTAATCGCCATGTCCGAGGTCCAGCGTGAACCACCAAAGCCGAGAAAGAAGATGCCTGCATAGGCCAGTATCCATCCGCTGATCAGGAGCAGCAGCATGTTCACGCCGATTAGCGCCAGAACAATCAGGGTAATCAGGCTGATAGCCACGCCAACTGCGCTGCTGAACGGCGACCAGACGGTCGACTTTGAAAGTACCATGGCAAAAATATCAAAGCCGATATCGACGATTCCTGATGGAGAAAGGATGGTGCTGGAACCATTTGCGTTTGCGGCGATCACGCGCATTGAATCCATGATGGAGGTTGCAAAGGCAGGTCCATTGCGCAGCAGCCACCAGTAGAAGCCAGTGAAAATAGTGAAGCGGGCGAATTCGGCGAAGAACTCGCCAATATCTGCCTTGCGCAGGGCCATCATGCCGAATGTCCACACCATGCTGATGGTGGCCAGGGTCCAGAACAGGCGTGTGGCGTGGGTCGTGATTGTCGCCGACCAAGTGGCGGCAATCGCGGAGTAGCGTGCCAGGACGTTATCCAGCACCCCTGTACTGTCGATTTCGGCCCGTGCGGCGAGGGGAACGAGTACCAGGCATAGTATGAGAAGCCCCCGTAATAAGGCCGTGGTTGCAGGTGCTCTGGTGGCGCCGGCAGTTTTCATCATGCACCTCACCATCCACGTGGCGGACTGGGGCGGAAGCTGTAGCGCCGCACGCATAGGTCTTCGAACTGGTTGCGGTCCTTCCGGTCCTTGATCTTCGCGATGGCCTCCGGTTCGCAGTTCTCAGCCGTCACGGGCGGCAGGGCGTCTGCAGGATCGCCAGGCGTGCAGGCCAACAGCTGGACCAACACGGCGAACAGTATGATTGACTGGCGCATGGCTGTCTCCCTACCAGCCGCGCGCGGGGCTGGGACGATAGGTGTTGCTGAGCACAACCTCGTCTGAGGCGCGCTGCATTGCCTCGCGGTCGGCCAGGCTCTGGTAGCGCGTGGCGATGACGTTTTGCTGGGAAATCAGCAGGCCGCGTATCTGCAGCAGCTGCGTGGCTTGCTGGCTGGCCAGCTGGTTGGCGTAGCCGATGGCCTGCATCTGGCCGCTGGCGCCTTGCGCCGCCGCCTGCAGCTTCATCAGCTGGCGCGCGTCGGCCTCCATGGCGTCCTGCTGGCGGTCGAGCCCCCGGAAGAGGGCGTCGGTCGAGCGCTTCTGCGCATCAGATCCCAGGCGCTGGGCGTCGCTCATCGCATTCCACTCGGCCTGCGTGCAGCCGCGCACCGAGAAGCAGGGTGAACCGCGGTAGTCGCTGGCGCTGCGGTACTTGCGCAGGTAGGCGTCAATGCTGCCCAGGCTACTCTTGTAGTAGCCGAGGGTATCGATTTCCCGCCGCAGCAGGTTCATCGTCTGGCTAGCCTGGTCCCAGATGAAGGCGGGCGGCGCGGCGGTATTTTGCAGCATGTTCTGGTACTGCTGCAGCTGCGTGCGGTACTGCTGGATCTGCTTGAGCGTATGCGCCACGTTTTCCAGGGCGCTTACGCTGTTCTGCGACAGGTTGCTGGCATCAATGACAGGCAGCCCGGCACGTGCTGGCTGCATTGCAATGGGAATGCAGAGCACCATGCCCGCCATGATTTTAGCCGCTAAAGATTTGTCCATGATTGCTGCTCCTTGCCGTCAGTAGTCGAATGCCTTGTAGGGGCGGGAAAAGGTCAGGTCCTTGGTGACGATCACGTTGAAGCGGTAGCCGGGCCGGATCTCCAGCGTCGGCGCGATATTCATGTTCCGGGCGATCAGCTGTGCCGTCACCTGTCCAAGCTGCTGCCCCAGCGCCTCGCTCATGGCGCTGCTGGCGCTCTGGCGCGTGCCCAGGCTGAGCGTTTGCGGCTGGCTCATGGCGATGCCCGCCGTGATGCCCGACATCAGGAAGGCCGAGGAAAACAGGCGGAAGTAATGGTTGTTGACCTGGTCGCGGAAGCCCGCATAGCCGGCGCTGTCCGCGCCGGGCATGCTGCCGATGTCCATGGCCTTGCCATCGGGGAAGACGATGCGCTGCCAGGCGACCAGCACGCGCGACTGTCCGTAGGCGATGTCGCTGGAGTACTGGCCCACCAGGCGCGAACCCTGCGGGATCAGCCGCCATTTGCCCGTCGCGGTGTCGAACACGTCCTGGCTGACCTGGGCGACGATCTGGCCCGGCAGGTCGGAATTGACGCCGGAAATGAGGACGGCCGGGACGATGAAGCCGGCGCGCAGTTCATACGGCGAGCGGGGCGCTTCCGCACGGGAATCGAGACGCCAGCGGTCGCCCTGGCCTTGGACGTCGAACTGGCGGTAGTCCTTGCCGCCCGCCGCCGGTTCGGCTGGCGGCACGGGCCTGGTCGCGGTGTCTCCCAAGCTTGCCGCCTGCAGCTGCTGCAGCCGGGCCAGGTAGGCTGCGGCAGGGTTGTCGCGGCCCTGCGCATCGGCCTGCTGCTGCAGCGCCGCCATCTGCGTCAGGGCTTCCTCGCGGCTGAGCGGGACGCCGCCAGGCGCGGAGCCGGCGCTGCGCGGGGCAGCGGCCTGCACCGTGGTGCGCGAGCGGACCGCTTCGTCGAGCTGGCGCAGCTTGTCCATGCGGCTGCGTTCGCGTTCTTCCATGCCGCGCTGCTCTTCCAGCGGCAGCGCGCCGCCGGGCGGCCTCGGCGGAGCTTCGAGGTCGTCGGGGCGCGCCACGATGATGGCGCCGGGCGGGGGGATTTCTGGCATTGGCGGGGCCGCTGCCTTTGCTGGCGCGACGAAACCGTCCTTTTCGCTGCCCGCGATCTCGCTGGCGAACATGCTGGTGCTGCCTGCCTTGGCTTCCAGCTGGTCAGCCGGGCGGTTTTGCTGGGCCGAGCGGTCCCAGGCTACCAGGGCCATCACCAGCAGGAAGACGCCCATGGCGCCGCCAACCAGGTAGACGGGCAGGTTGTTGACCCTCCTCACACCGCTTTTCCTGCGGACGCTGCCGGGCGAGGCCTCCGGCGACATGTCTTCATCGGCGCTCATTCCGCTGTCTCCCTGCGTATCCACGCGCTGGCCGGGCGCGCCAGGCCGCCTTGCAGCAGATAGGCGCGCGTCAGCGATTCGCCGCCCGCATACAGGGTCAGGCGGACCAGGTCCGGCTCGGCAGCCATGTCCAGCACGTAGCGCAGCGCGGTGGCGCCGGCTGCCGGTGGCAGCGGCGGTGCGGCGGGCGGCGTCTGGCTGCTGAATTCCCCGATGGCGTAGCCCTGCGACCGCAGCCGCTCCAGCAATTCCATGCCGAAGCCGTCCTGTGCCGCATGCTGCAGCGCAAAGCGCGTGCGTGCAGGCGGATAGCTGGCGATGAGCCGCGCGGCAGCATCGGCGGCGATGCCGTTTTCCTGCGCTGGCACCGGCGCGGCCAGCAGGTTGCCGTAGACGGACGCGTCAGCCATGCGGTTTGCCGCGCAGCCAGCAAGGCAGGCCAGCAGGAGGTACGTAAAAATCAGGCGTGCAAGCATCAGGGCGCGCATGCTATTTCTCCCGCGTGATGGTGATCTTGTCCTGCGTGCGGCCGGCGCCGGCTATCAGGATGGCCTTGTCGAAGACCGTATCGACGATGTAGCGGTCGCCCTGCAGGCGGTAGTTCACCATGGCCGTTTCATCTTCGCTGAACAGGCCGCCGTCCCTGCGTACTACCAGCAGGGTGGGTGCTTCCGTCTGCGCCATCGCCTGCGGTATCTGGATGATGGTCTTGCTGCCGTTGTTGTACACGCGGACGGGTTTCCAGGGGGCGGACCCCGTCACGGCATAGGCGAAACTGAGGTCGCCCAGGTATTCGCCGGTCTGCGCGATGGTGCGTTCCTGCTTTTCCCTGCTATCGCGGGTCTTGATGGCGTCCCATTTGGCGGCCGCATCTTCGACATAGGTGAAGGCGATGCGCGGCATGAACTCGCTGCGGTGTGAGCGCAGGCGGAAGTGGTAGGTGCGCCTGCTGGTGGTGACGATCAGCGAGGTTTCCAGCCCCACGTCGAGTGGCTTGATGATGAGGTGCTGGACTTCGGCGGGGCCGCTGCCCGTGATGGCCGGTTCCACGGTCCAGCGTGCCGTGTCGCCGAGGTGGATGGAATTGACCTGTTCGCCCGCCTGCAACTCGATATCGCATACCTGCAGCACGGCGCACACGATGCCGGGCTGCTGCGCGCCAAACAGGAAGCGGATTGCGCCGTCTTCCCCCGGCACGGGCTGCATGCCCGTCCCGCTGCCGGTGCGCCAGCGCTGCGCGATGGCGATCGCGTCTTTTTCCTGCCTGGTCAGTACCAGGTCTTTGCCCGAGAAATAGCTGTCGGCGACGCTCTTGCCGTCTGGCGCGGCCTGGGCCGCAGCCTGGACGGCGGCGAGTGCCAGCATCAGCACAATGGGGATGGGTTGCATGGCTGGCCTCCTCAGAGCTGTTTTGCCCAAGAAAAATCGCGGACATAGATGCCCAGCGGGTTGTTGCGCAGTTGTTCTTCCGTGGTCTGGGGCGTGGCGGCCACGGTGTACACGGTGAGCAGCGCGCGCATGCGGAATGGCGGCGCCTTCAATACGCCCTGGCGGTCGCGCACCGTTTCCGTCCAGTCCACCTGCCAGGTATCGGCCGTCTGCGGCAAGGCGGAGATGATCTCTGTGCTGACGGTTTCCCTGGCGGCCCGCTTGAGCGGGCTGCTTTCATCGGTGCCGTTCAGCCATTCGTTGGCCTTGGCCGTCGCCGGGTCATTGGCCGCCAGCATCGAATACAGCCGGTAGACGGCCTTGCGCTGCAGCGCGATGTCCGGCGTGACCAGGCGCGCGTCGCCCACGAACGACGCGACGGCGGCGCGCACCACGCGCTGGTCTGCTGCCGCTGCCTGCTGCGCCGGTGCTACCGCCACCGGCTGACCCAGCTTGTCGACCTCGACCACATAGGGCACGAAGCGGGACTGGCTGGCGACATGGACCATGCCGCCGACAGCAGCGAGGGCGACCAGCAGCGACAGCACGGCCAGCAGCTGCCAGGCCTGGCGCGAGGACGCGGCCTGGGCTGCGTGGTCGTTCCAGGTGCGCCGCGCGGAAAGGTAGGGATTGTCGCTTTCGCCGCTGCGCCGCCCGCCGTCAAGGAATCCGTCCTGTGCAGGCGCCTTGCGGCTTCCGGCCGTGCGCAGCGATCTGAATATGCGGGCAAGGTTCATGCTGCGCCTCCATAGTCGTTGAGGTTCAGTCCCCGGCTGGCCAGCCATGCGCCGGTCCACGCAGCGCCGTGCCTGGCCTCCAGCGCCTTGACAGCCGCCACCGACTCCTTGTCCGTGGCACCGACGAAGGCCATGGCCAGCGGCCCGAGCGCCAGGTCGTACAAGCGGCGCCCGTGCTCGGAGACATAGTAGTACTGGCGCTTCGGGATGGCCGTGGCGAGGATGTCGATTTGGCGCGCGTTCAGGCCCATGCGGCGGTACAGCGCCGCCGTGTCTTCGTCGCGCGCATACACGTTGGGCAGGAAAATCTTGGTGGCCGTCGATTCCACCATGACGTCGAGGATGCCCGAGCTGGCCGCGTCGGACAGGCTTTGCGTGGCCATCAGCACCAGGCAATTGGCCTTGGCCAGCACTTTCAGCCAGACGCGGATGCGGGAGCGGAAGGCGGGGTGGCCCAGTGCGAGCCATGCCTCGTCGAGGATGATGGCGGCGGGCTGGCCCTGCAGGCTGCGCTCGATGCGGCGGAACAGGTACAGCAGGGTGGGGAGCGCATATTTTTCACCCATGCCCATCAGTTCCTCGATCTCGAAGACGGTAAAGTCGGACAGCGACAGGCCATCGTCCTCGGCGTCGAGCAGGTGACCCATGCTGCCGTCGACCGTGTACGGACGTATCGCCTGGCGCACGGCTTCATCCTGGATCGTCAGCGCGAATTCGGACATGGTCTTTGCGCCGCTGGCATGCATGCTCATGATGGCGTTGCCGATTTCATTGCGCTGGGCAGGCGAGGTGTCGACATTGTTCAGGGCCAGGATCGTGTCGATCCAATCCATGGCCCAAGCGCGGTCGCTGCGCGTGGCGAGGAACTGCAGCGGACAGAAGGCGAGGCTGTCGCCGTCGCCCGCCACCGTAAAGTGGCTGCCGCCCATGGCTTTGGCCAGCGGATACATGGCCATGCCCTTGTCGAACACATACACCGACATGCCCTGGTAGCGGCGCAGTTGCGTGGCGATCAGGCCTAGATGCGCCGATTTCCCGCTGCGCGTGGGACCGAACATCAGCGCGTGGCCCAGGTCGCGCACATGCAGGTTCAGGCGGAATGGCGTGTCGCCGTGCGTCACGCAGTGCATCAGGGCGGGCGCCAGCGGCGGATACAGGGGGCAGGGCGCCTTGTCCAGTCCTGTCCAGATGGTGCTCGTGGGGAGCAGGTCGGCCAGGTTCATGGTGTTGATCAGCGGGCGTCGCACGTTTTCCACGCCGTGCCCGGGCAGGCTGCCCAAGTAGGCATCCATGGTGTTGACCGATTCCACCCGCGCCGCGAAGCCGGTGCGGTTGATGGCTTTTTCGACCTGGCGCGCGGCGGCGTCAAGCCTGTCCCGGTCCTCGTCCATCAGGATCACCACGCTGGTGTAGTAGCCCTGTGCCACCAGGCCGCTGTTGACCTCTGCGATGGCCGCCTCCGCATCGGCCACCATCGACAGCGCATCCTGGTCCACGGGGCCGGTGCTGGTGTTGAATACCTGGTCGAAGAAGCCGCGTATCTTCTGCCGCCACTTCTTGCGGAACTTGTCGAGGTGCCTGACCGCTTCGTGGGCGTCCATGAAGACGAAGCGCGAAGACCAGCGGTACTCGCATGCCAGTTCGCCCAGCGCGGTGAGGATGCCGGGCGTGGACTCCTGCGGAAAGCCCTCGATGGCGACCGCCTGGATGAATTTGCGGCCGATGCGGGGAACGACGCCGCCGAACAGTTCCTGGCCACCGATGACGGCATCCAGGTACATGGGATTGCGGGGAAGGATGACCGGATGGTTAAGGCCCGTGACGCAGAACTGCAGCCAGCGCAGCAACGCGTCGTGCGTGGTGCTGCCGCCATCTTCTCCAACCACCTGTACGCCGCGCAGGCGCTCGAGCGCCACGGCCGACGACAGGCGCGATTCGATGCTGGCGCACTCGCGGCTGAAGAAATCGATCAGGCCCTGCGTGCGCGCCCTGTGGCCGGGCGTGGCCGCTTCGTCGTCGAACATCAGTTCGACAAACCTGCTCTGTGCCAGCAGCGGCGGAAGATAGGTGGCGCTGAGGACGAAGTAGCCTTCATACATGGTGCCCATGCTTTCGAACAGGCGGCGGCGCTCTTCATCGATGGCGGCGGAAACCGGGTCCGGGAAGTGGGACAGGCCCGCTGGCGCATAGCCGGGCGCGGGCCGCCGCACCGCGTCGACGTGGATCATCCAGCCGCTGCCCAGCCCCGACAGGGCCTGGTTGATGCGGAAGGAGACCAGTTCGCGCTGTTCTTCCGTGCTGCTGGCGTTGTCCCCGCCACGGTAGATCCAGGCCGCCATGAAGGCGCCGTTCTTGCCGACGATGATGCCATCGTCGACCATGGCGGCATAGTTCAGCAGGTCGGCCAGCCCTGCATCGCGCGAGCGGTGCTTTTTTAGGCGCATGCCGGCGCCAGCCGAGCGGATGCGCGCGTACAGGATGGACAGCATCAGGCAGCCGCACGCCGCCATGGCGATGGAAATCGTCTCGGTCATTTGTACTGCCTCCCCTGGCTGCCCGTATTGACGCGGAATGGCGTGCTGCGCGCGGCATAGTAGCGCCGGTAGCGGCGGTGGCGCAGGTATACCTGGCGCAGCCGGGGATCGTGCGCCGCCATCAGGCGGCAGGCGAACAGGGCGCCCGTCCACAGCAGCAGCCCCACCACCGATGCCCGCAGCTCCTGCGCGCTGAAAATGAGCGCGAAGGCCAGGAGGCCGGAAAACATGACGAGTTCCCGGTCCCCGCCCATGAACAGGTTATGCCGGTTGCCTGCCCGGCGGATGGGGATGGCACGCAGGGCCATGGCTATGCCATCCGCGTGCCGGTGCACAGAACGGCATGGCGGATGCCGCCACACAGCATGTCGCCTGCCGCAGCGATTTCTGCGCCGCGCCCGAAGAAGGTGCTCATCACGTTTTGCGCACCCACCAGCAGCGCCATCACCAGCACGATGAAGATCAGGGTACGGAAGAAGCCATTCAGGTCGCCGCCGAAAATGAGCACGCCGCCGGCGATAACGATGCCGATGATGGACAGTGCAAAGGCCACGGGGCCGGTGACGGAGTTGCGCAGGTTTTCCAGCCAGCTTTCATAGGGCAGCGAGCCGCCGGTGCCGGCAGCGGCATGGGCCTGGTGCGGCAAGGACAGGAACAGCAGGATAATGACGGCAGCGCACAGCCAGACCTGCGCCTTGGCGTGCATGGGGCCCGGCGGGCCAGGCAGGTATGTAAGCATCGGGAGCTCCTCAGAGTAGGTGGGTGAGATAGCGGCCGTCCGCGTAGCCGGAAACCTCGAGGATTTCCTGCACGCGGCGGCCAGCGGGGGTACGGGCGATATGCACGACCATGTGGACCACCTCGCCGATGAGTGGCTCAATGTCGGCCGGGGCCGATGCGTTGCGGGTAATGAGGGACTTGAGGCGCACCAGGCCAGCCGCCGGATTGTTCGCATGCAGGGTGGCGGCACCGCCCTCGTGGCCCGTATTCCAGGCGTCGAGCAGGTCCAGCGCCTCGGGGCCGCGCACCTCGCCGACCAGGATACGGTCGGGACGCATGCGCAGGGCGGCTTTCAGCAGGGCTGTCATGGAGACGTCGAAGGAGGTGTGGTACTGCACGAAGTTCTCGGCAGCGCACTGGATTTCTCCCGTGTCTTCGATGATGAAGACGCGTTCGCCGGGATCGCAGGCCACCATTTCGTTGATGATGGCGTTGACCAGTGTGGTCTTGCCGGAGCCGGTGCCGCCCGTGACGAGGATGTTACGGTGGCCAGCCACCGCCTGCCGCAGGATGCTGCAGTGGTGTGCTGTCATGGTGCCGGCAGCGGCATACTCGTCCAGCGTGTAGATTGCCACGGCCTTCTTGCGGATGGCAAAGGTGGGCGAGGGGACGACGGGGGGCAGCTGGCCGGCGAAGCGGGAGCCATCGAGCGGCAGTTCGCCTTCCAGCAGGGGCTTGCCGCGCGTGACTTCCTTGCCATGGTAGCCCGCCACGGTCTTCACGATGGCCTCGGCCTGCGCCGCGCGCAGGGTGCCGATGCACTGCATCCGTTCGCCGAGCCGCTCCTGCCACAGCCTGCCATCTGCATTGAGCATGACTTCCACCGTGCGCGGATCGTTCAGCGCGGCCATCAGGAGGGGACCCATGTCGCGTTCCAGCTTGCGCCGGGCCCGGTCCTTCAGCGTGGAAAAGTCTTCGGTTTCAGCCATGATCGGTATACCCCTGTTGCATTTATGCCATGCCGCATATGCAAAGGATATATCGTAAAAAATCGGCTGAATTAGACCTAGCGCAAACCCTATCGGCAAATTTCTTGATGAGTTCGGTGTTTAGTGCGCGTATTGCTTGACTATTTCACGCAGGATATGGATTTCCGGCGCATTTTGCGCCTTGGGCGCTACCTGGCATCAGCCGTCTTCCGGTTTGGCGCCAGTGATATGCTTGCGGTTCGCATCATTCCACTGGCGCACCTGGAACGCCTGGTATTCCGTGAGCACGGCTGCCACGCGCACATAGCCGGGAGGCAGGCTGCTCGGCGCCTTGCCGCCAGCGAGCATGTCCAGCGATTCCTGGTCCAGGTCGGTAATTTCTAGCAGGGCAGGAAGCGCGACGTCGAGCGCCCTGGCGATCGACTCCATGATCTTGAGCGAAGGATTGGCCTTGCCGTTAGTCAGGTCGGACAGGAACGACACCGACATGCCCGCACGGTCGGACAGTTCGTTCTTGGAGATGCCCAGTTCGTCGAGCACGCGCAGGACGTTGGTGAAAAAGATTTGGTTGTACACAGATAGTCCGAGCCTCACGGGGATTTGGTAAAATGTATCTTAGTTCGCTGGCGTCGGGTAGCCCCTTCGGAATGTGGTTGAGTAACATCTTCACCTAGGCACTTAGGCACTTAGGTGCCATTTCTGAAAAGGGGGGAGGCATCCATTCCATTACCTCAGTGCTCGTAGTGCATTGTCCTCACGACGGCACGCCCTTTGGTTGTTAAATTAAATGAAGATGAATTCTTGGCATGGTGACACCTTACAGTAAAAGGTGCTGCACTTGGTTTTAGAGGCGGGCCTTCCTGTCATATCAATTAGACTCTTGGGTTGCTCAGCGCTATTTTCTGCTTAAGAATTCGTACTCGATCGGAATGCTAAAGTTCTCCCTAAGCAATTTCAAGTACAGCTCGCCTTCTGCGGTCATCTTCGCGGGCCCAACTATAATTAGTTTGTCAGCAGTGTCTGTTTTCCCCTGCCAGTAAGCGTATTCGAGCAACTGCGGGAGGGCTTGACGGATGCACGCCTTGATGGTGCGAGCTGTCTTGATCTCATAAAACCAGCAGAATTTCATAGTTCTCACGACCAGATCAATAGTAGTACCCGCACCAGTCGGCACTTCGGTCCCTACACACTCTTTGCCAAACTTTCCTGAGAGAGACTCAAAAAGCATGTTCTGCATCTTGTTATGAAGTAAATCCGCCGTCGTTCCTAGCTTGCTAGGTTTGACCCCCACCTTACCGGTTTTCTTCGGATTATGGCCACTTTTAAAGACGAATTCATGAGAAACGGGCGTGTCGCTTGCATTTTCGAAGAACGAAAGGTCAACCTCGGCTGTAGCGCGAATATCGCCAGTAGTTAACCAGTTTGCGAATTGCTCAGCGGTAATTGAAAAAACATGGTGGAACTCAAACGCCAACATTTCATCAACTGGGGACCCAACGCTATCCCAAGCCGCCGCCTTTAGCTTTAACACCAACAATTCGATGGCAAGTTCGTGTAGCCCAGGAATGTGAAACAGCTTGGTGAGGTCATACCGAACATGATTCTCTGAATGAGCTGTCGTGTATCCAAGTTCCTCTAACGTGTGAGCAAAATTTGTGAATGCCTTACCACCTAAGTGCTGATCTCGAACGATTGTGCCGGAAAACGCAACAGTCTCATCAGTACTGCGGATCATCGCGTTAATGAGTTGATAATGGCTAAAAATGATTCCGATGAGCACCAAGGCCGAAACAGTTTCGCTACCGCGCGCTCGCGCCTTATCCCAAAGGCCCGGCACCACTTGACCGCGCGCTGACAAATTTTTCTTTGCCTGCGCAAGTTCAATATTGACACCATCGACTGATCCCCACACATGATCAAGAACTTGAGTCGAATCGAAATCTTCAAAGAGTATAGCTAGCTTGTGTGCGCCGTGCTTGGTCAGTGATACACGAAGTAGAGTGAGGTTGGTCGGCATTATTTTCCTGAAAGAAAGGGCTCGCCGGAAATATAGCATTTTATTTGCACAGATAGTTACGAGGGGCGGTTCAACCTAGGGAGCCACTGATTTATTCACCGGGCACAGTTCCGTGCTGCGAGCTGACCAGAGACAATAACGCTACCCTTAACGCCCGCGATCCATCATGCAAAAGTGCTTCTCCGACTTCGGATACGCTGCAAAGAAGAAACTGACGCGGCGCGACCGCTTCTTGGCCGAGATCGACAACGTGACGCAGTGGGGGCAAACTAAACAAACTGATCGAGCCGCTCTATCCGAAGGTCGATGGTGCCGTCCGGCTACCAATCGGATTGGCGCGCATGCTGCGCATGTACGCGGCCCTGCAATGCTTCGGCTTGTCTGACGAAGGCGTTGAAGACGCTATCTATGACAGTCAGTCCATTCGCGCCATTGTCGGCATCGATCTGAGCCGCGAGTCAGCGCCGGACGCAACTACTTTGCTGAAGATCGCCTCCTGCTGGAAGCCAACGGGCTGACGCGCCAGATTTTCGACACAACCAACGGGCACTTGTCCGAGAAGCGGCTGATGATGCGTGAAGGTAACCATCGTCGACGCCACGCTGATCGCCGCACCGCCGCCGACGAAGTACAAGGACGGTAAGCGCGATCCTGACATGGACCAGTCGAAAAAAGGCAATGACCGGCACTTCGTCATGAAGGCCGATGTTGGCGTCGATGCATCTTCCGGTCTGGTGCTAACGTCACCGGCACCGCTGGCAACATTGCCGAGGTTACGCAAGCGCATGCGCTGCTGCATGGTGACGAGACCGACGTGTTCAGCGACGCCGGCTATCAGGGTGTGGGAAAGCGGCCGGAGAACATTGAATCGGCCCGGAAATTTCGGAGGCCGTTTCGTGTGAGTCAGGTGATATAGCTTGCTCGGAAAGTTGTCGGTAATAGTTTGCTGCAGCTTCGGCCGGCGGTATATAGCCAAGTGGTTCGACTAAGCGTCGATGATTGAACCATGTGGCCCATTCGAGGGGCGCCAGGTCGACGGCCTCGCGCGTCTTCCATGGAGCGCGGCGATGTATCAGCGTCGCTTTGTACAGGTCGTTATTGGTCTCGGCCAGCGCGTTGTGGTAGCTGTCGCCCTGACTGCCAACAAAGGGCTCAAACCCGGCTTCGGCCAGGCGCTCGCTGTAGCGAATGGAAACGTATTGCGAGCCTCTGTCACTGTGATGAATCAAGACGTCGTCACGTTCGGGTTGGCAGGCGTACAGCGCCTGTTCCAAGGTATCCAAGACGAAGTCGGTGCGCATCGAACTGCTGACACGCCAGGCAACGATGCGTCGTGCAAAGACATCAATCACAAAAGCCACATAGACAAGGCCTTGCCAGATCGAGACGTAGGTGAAATCGGAGACCCAGAGTTGATTGGGTCGCTGTGCCTTGAACTGGCGATGGACCCGATCCAGACTGCAACGTACGGCCGCATTGGGGACGGTGGTCTTCACGACCTTACCCCGCATCACGCCGCGCAAGCCAGCGCGGCGCATCAAACGTTCGACGGAGCAGTGGGCGATCTCGATGCATTCGCGGCACAGCTAGAGCTAGACTTTCTCCGCGCCATAAACCTGCATATTGGCTTGCCAGACGCGTTCAATTTGACCAGCCAACACCTCACCGCTCTTTGCGCGCACACAGCGCAAAGCTGGATTGCGCCGCTGCACGGCGTAACGCCAATAGCCGGACGGGGAGATCTGCAAGAATTTGCAAATCGACGCGACCTCTTACGCTGGCGGTGCTGGTCGATGAACGTACCCACGATTTGAAGCGGCGGTTGAGCTCCGCTTGGGCGAAAAACGCGCTGGCCAGGCGAAGGATTTCGTTCGTCTTGCGTAGCTCCTTGACTTCGCGCTCCAGCGCTTTGAGGTGCTCATTTTCGGCTGTGGTGGTGCCTCACGCCCTTGATATGGAGAGACCCTTCTGGAATTGAATCCGGTTGACTGGCGTGATGGCTCTCCCGTTGATTCTATCAAACAAGTTGTACAGCGGGCAGCGATCATAGTTCTGATCTTAGAGCATAATCAGGTTGATTTATGGCTTCGATTGTTAACGGATTCCGTGTACTGTAGAATGGTCGTTTTTGTTGTGCAATTTGAAGGTAAAGATGTCTGTTTTTGTCAACAATCATGTGGTCTCAGCATGCGACGATGGAGAGCGTGTTACCACCAATACGATGACGCGCATGCCCCGAAATTATCCTCAGGTTATCAAGTACATGGGGTCGAAGGCGGCCATACTGCCATTTATTGCCTCTGAGCTTTCTAAGGTACATGCTGCTGGACGTCCTCTTGTCGACCTGTTCGCTGGCGCTTGCGCTATTTCTGGTGGGTTTGGGCACGTTAGCAAGATCATTTCGAACGACATTCAGGAGTATTCGGCTGTTGTCGCCAGTACGTATCTGAAGCGGGCCAATCGGATCGGAAGATTTGACATTGTTGCGTTGGCGGCTGATATCGCTAACGCTAATCTTAGTGCATTGCCCGATGACGTACGCTATCCCGCAGAAAGCACACTCGCCGAGTTCAATGCTATCGAACAGCGGAATCGTGAGCTTTTGCACAAGGAATTCGCTTACTCGCATCATTTATTTACTCGTGTCTATTCGGGCACTTGGTGGAGCGCAGCTCAGTGTGTATGGATCGACGCGATTCGCGAAGTGCTGGACGATCTAAAAGACAAAGGACAAATTGACAAAGCCGATTTTGACTTCGGCCTCACTTGTCTCATGCATGCGATGGCATACACCAGTCAAGGAACAGGACACTATGCCCAATATCGTGATGCCAAGACCGAAGCGGGTATGGCCGACATCAATAAGTATCGATGCGCGTCTGTGCCTAGAATTTTTCAGAAAAAATTCGATTCGTTGCTGAGCTGGAATTTGGCGAACGTTGTAGATCTTGACCATCAGCTCGTGGCGATGGACTACAGGGAGTGTTTGGCAGGCCTATCACCATCTGTAGTGTACGCCGATCCTCCTTATGCCTTTGTCCATTACAGCCGCTTCTACCATGCCATGGAAACGGTAGTGAAGTATGATTACCCAGAAATTCAACATATCAAAAGCGAGATCGTGAAAGGGCGCTATCGAGTTGACCGACATCAGTCACCGTTTTGTATTGGTACGCAAGTGAAGGGCGCGTTCGTTGACCTGTTTCTCGGAGTAAAAGATTCTGGCAGTGACCTGCTGTTGTCTTACTCGAATACAGGAATGTTGGGTATCGATAATTTGAAAGCGCTCGCTCTGGAATCTCTCGGCTCTGAATACGATGTTTGGTTTGACCACATGGAACATACCCACATGACCATGGGACGGCGCGACGATAGATCGCGGCAAGTTCGTGAATCGCTGATTGTTGCAAAAAAACGGTAGCACTGCGCCGAACTTTTCTGCGTGTGCGGTCCCTACCAAATGCAGCCATCGAGTGGTAACAGCAAACTGTTCGCTTTCATCACGCGATAAAACCGTTTGTGATTGATTGCTGGCAGGCCCATCAAGGCGCGCGTGCGGTTGACCAGAGCGCCAGCCCGGCGATAGCCATAGGTCGGCAGCGCTGTAATCTCGGCGCGCACGGCGTCGACCAGGATGGCGTCGGCAGGCTGGTGGAACGTCTGAGTGGTGCGCCCGTCGATCCAGTCCGCGGGGCGAACCAGCAGCTGGATGACGTGTGAGCGCGCTACGCCAAGGGCAGAGCAGACCGGCTTCACTGGTCGTCCTTGCCCGACAAGGGCGAGCGCGCAATCCACTTTTTTTCGCGAGCGAACTCGACTGCCTCCTTCAGGATTTCCGCCTCCATCGTTTTCTTGCCGAGCATGCGCTGCAACTGGGCTATCTGTGCGCGCGCAGCGGCCAGTTCGCTCGCCGGTACCACCGATTCGCCAGCAGTGACCGCCGTTAGCGCGCCTTCCCGTTCGAGCTTGCGCCAGTTGAATAGCTGGCTTGCACCGACGCCGTGCTTGCGCGCCACCAGCGATACGTTCATGCCTGGCTCGTAAGTCTCGCGTACCAAGGCTGCTTTTTCCTCCGCAGACCAGCGCCTGCGGCGCTCCTGATTCACCGTCACCACCTCGATTGTTTGCTTGTTCCTAGTCATATGCACAGTCCTATTCCTAGCCGTAAGAATAACGCATAGGCTCTGTCTGGTGAATCAGGGGGCTATTTCAACAATCCGCTCGTCATGGTTTACGAACGACCAGCTTCAGATTCAGTTTACGCATGTCGCGCAGTGTGATTCTATAAATGCTTTCTAGTCATGTTGATCTACAAAAGAATACTTTTTGGCTCTCGTGTTCTAAGCGCTTTGCACAAGCGCAGTGCCATCTTCCGTACGTCCGTAGAGATGAAGGTAGCTAGTAGTGATGCCTGCGTTACGGCATTTGCGAAGGAAATAGCCAGCTTGTTCCATATCGTGTGTTGATACGATGATTTGATAGCCTTGGGACCTGATGAGATTGCGCACGACGTCGATAAATGCTGCTGCATGGATGCTATCGTTATGATGTAACGGGTCGTCCATCAATAGGCCTTTCCATCTGCTCCATGGGTAGGTGGCAGAGGCGCCGAACAGTAGGCAGAGACTCGTCGCAGCAAGTTGTCCTTCGCTCATATATAGCAGCGGATTCTTTGGCGCGCCTTTCCTCTCGGGTTGGAAACTCAGGAGCGCTTGAGCGGTGGTCGCGCTGGCAATGGCGCTCAAATTCACTTGATGGCTGCGATCAGACATGAGAGCTGCGCAAAACTTTTCGGTGTTGGCGTTGAGCGGGTCACTGACTGTATTGCGGATGTCCGTAGCTTTTTGCTTCAACTGACTCATCAAATGGGTGCGCTTCTGCCGCACAGTCGACAGCATATCCTGCCGCTTCTTCACTCCTGCCAGTTGGGTGGTTAGCTGCCCAATCACGCTGTCTATGTCCTTAGCCTGATGCTGGTCACATTCGGCCTTCAGTGTTGTCTCAAGTTGTTGAAGTTCCGCATTTGCTAGGTAACGACGGTACCCTTCCAGTAGAATGCTATGTTCTTGGGAAATACGCAGTAGACGTACGCTCCTAATTTCGTGTGACTCGTCGATACGACGTACGGCCTCAGGAAGCGGGGTGTTTTCATAACCCTGTCTGGTCCAACGCTCTGCCAGATCCTTTTCGACCTGATTAAACGAAGTAATTTGGGTGTCTATTCCATCTAGGCGCTCTAGCTTCTCGGCCAAGCGGACTTTTAACGAAGCCTCGTTGGCTTCCGCTGCATCGAGCTTTGCTTGAGACTCTAGGACATTCTGAGAAGAATGCTGCAACGTAGAGTCGATTTCCGACACCATAACTTGTAGCTGCTCGGCAGTCCTTCCCGAATTTGGCCAACTGCGAAGTTGCTCCAGTTCACGCTCCAGGTTCACCAAAACGGGGGCAAGTTTGTCTCGTTCGGAAATTGTCTCTTGCTGTAAATCGCTAAGTCGTTGGATTTCCGTCCGAACCGCTATTGCATCAGGATTCGAAGATATGGCTGAGACTAAGTCCTTAGTCTCTTTTTCATTTTGATCTCTTGCAGCTGTTAGTGTCGGCAGGAACGCGCGAATCTCCAGACCGGAAAGTATGGGCGCTCCCCTCAATGTATTCTCTAGCTGATCAGCGGAGAGAACAAGTGTAGTAAGCTCTTCGTGCCTCTTTTGAAGTCTAGCTAGGCTGGCGTTCAAATCAAAGATCTTCTGCTGAGTTGCGTTGATTTTTTCAGCTTGCCTTGATATTTTTTCTTCGATATTGACTAACCGCTCATCTGAATCATTCGCTTGCTGCGTAGCGAGTTCTTTTAATTGTCCCGTAAGCGCGAACGTAGTTTGGCAGACTGGGCAAATGCAATCTTCTTCACGCAGGGCTGCCGCAATCTGCGCTACACCTGCAGCAATGGCGTTGCTAACCGCGATCGCAGTCTCTTTCTGAAGCTTAAAATTATTTTCGTCAGCCTGAAGATGAGTTAGGATTTGGCGTTGCTCGTCCAGGGAAGCCCTATTCGTAGCCTCAGATGCGGGAAGTGATATGAGTTCGAGACGCGCAGCGCTACGCAGCACATCCTCCCTAAGCAGCCCCTCAGACTGAACAAAGAGAGCTTTGAGAGCTGCACTTCGTTCGAGGAGTTGCGCATGCTGACTGCGGCGGAGCTCAAGTGTTTCTAGGATTGCTTTATTGGTCGTAACAAATTCTGCGTATTCACTGTGTTTTGCCGTTAGATCGTTTGAATGGCGGATCGATGCTTGCAACCTCTCCGTCAACGTTAAGATTTGGCGATTTCGATCAACCTCGGCGATTAGTGCATCGCGAGCGTTTTGTTGGGTTGTATTCCGGTCGACGAGCGATTGATGGTCACTTGCAGTCAAGGTGATTTGGATTGAGGCCGCTGTCGCTGTTGCTTCCGCAGCGCCGTACTCATGAGCCGCTATCGCTCGCTCTTGGCGCAGCGATGTCTGTTTCGTCACCGAGTCGGAATAGTTCTGCGCTAGGCTGGTCCACTGTATCAATTGCGTGCGTTCATTTGCCAACTGCTGTTCGGCAGCCTCCATGTTTATGCGCTGACTTTGCAAGATACCATCAATGTCTATGGCCTCTGAGTCCGGACTATCTTGGGTTGTCGCTGTAGTTCGCAGTTCGATAGCTAGTTCGGCGTTAACGCGCTCGCAACGCGATTGCACCTCGTCAGGCGCCAAGATTTCATCCGCTCTTTCCAAGCCACGTTTGACGCGCAGTTGTTCTTGCATGTCTTGGATACGCTTGATGTCTTCTTGTAACTTCGCTTCATCCCGTAAGAAATTTTCCTTAACTCGCTCGAACCCCAAGTCGGTTTGTTTTCGACCTAATGTACCCTCGACTTTCCAAAGCGACTGCAGTCCTGCGGGACCTTCTAATAGCGCCCAGCGCTGCTTGCCGTCGAGATGGACAAACATTTGACGGGATGACTGTCCCAAGAAATGTGTTAGTTGTAAACAGTCCGCGATGCTACTCACTCCGCGCCATTTTTCTGCGGTGAGCCATTGGTTCACATTCGCGGCAGAGGTATTGCTGATTATTGCCTTGGTTTGGCTACGATAAATATGCGCTGCATCGTTGAACCACAACTCGACCTCTGGCTTTTTGCCTAATGCAGCCTTTTTTTCGGGCGCTTTCGCATCCATGCTATCCAGACGGCGTAGCTCGCCCGTGAGCCCCCATTCGATCGCATCGAACAGTGTGCTCTTACCGAGTCCATTTGGTCCTACTATAACCGTTAGTCCTGGACCAGCGGGGAAGGTCACCTCTCTCTCACTATTGTAAGAACGAAAGCCCTTCAACTTTAATTTTTCAAGATAGACGTTGGTCACGATGGTTCGTCCATTTCTATGCTCAATAGTTTGAGAACAAGATCCTCTCCCTGGAGGTCGTCATCAAGAAGAACTTCTTGCCATCCTGTCGGCATCGAGACTTGTTTCGTAAGCAGTTGCAACGCATCTGCACGCGTCTCGTCATCATCTGCTACAGTCCATGGGCGTGCTAGAAATGTTGTGCCAATAAAGGCGTCGAAATTTTCGCCTTCTTCATCCGGAAGCCAGACATGTTTGCGAGCCAATCTGTCATCACGCTCAATCTCTGCTGCTAGAGTGTTCCAATCAGAACTGTCTGCACTTCCGTATGGCGCCGCCAGCATGACGTATAGATCGCTTGCAGGAACTGCTTTCAGTGACTTTCTCATTTCTAAGACGTTATTCAGTATCTTATCTACCTCATCTAGTATTTCTTGTCGGTTGCACTCAGCAGGGAGTTTGCTAGTCCAGACAGCGTGGAAGTCCAGCCAAATCGTTGGGGCATTTTTGTCCTGAACGACTGTGTTGCAACCTGCTGCTTTCGCGGCATTCACTATCAAATTTTCGAATGATTCAAACATCTAGTGGCTCCGTTCTGCTTGGTACCTTGAGTGCGGCCAAGCGCGATTTTCGAACTGTTTCTTGTTTAAAGTAGAATTCGCTAACTCGCTGAGCTCCGCCCGCGAGAGCGTCTAGAAATTCGTCTTCTGCAGTCAACGCAATTGGGAGTATCTGAGCGAATGCATGGTCTTCGGTTCCGTCAGCGCGCGTTATTGGCGTGGATCTCTCGTATAGTTGGAGCAAGGATGTCGGTAGGTACGGTAAGAACACGACGTCTGATTTCCATTCAACGGACTTGGCAAATCGCCGCAGGTCTTGTTGGTCGCGTTTCGAAATACCGCATGCATGGCCTGAGAGTTCTGCCACGTTCAGATTTCCGATATCCCGCGCCTGTGGGGTAGTGGGTATGCCTGCAGCATCTAGTGCCAGTCCAAATAGAGTGGCGCGAAGAAGTTCTTGACGGATGCTCGTGCAAAATCCAATGCTCACAAAATTTGATTCAGTGACAAGCGCGTTGGCATTAACGTCGAAAACTCTGCTCAGAAAGTGCTGCAGTAAAGCAGCATCGGTTCGAAGCAAGGGTTCCCATTTCCCCCATCGGGTCCACATCTCGCTTTTAAGATTGGCCTCGATTTTTTCACCAATCTCAGTCGCTTTGTCATTCTTGAGGCAGTCGTATAGTTCATCGCTAAGCCACTCCAATATTTTTTTATCGAGCGCCTTGTGTATCAAGCTAGCTAATTCGGCCTTGTCAAATTCTTTCCAGGTGGCGGGGCAACTATCCTCTTCGGAGCTGGTGTCGAACTGAATGGGGGTGTCGGGTTGTCGATGGACGCTTTCCAATTTTTTCAATCCACGTGCCCAGGCATCTCCGTCAGGAATTCGAAGAGATCTCAAGTTGGCATAAGCGCTTAATCGAAGCAATGCATCGTCAGCTGGTCCAAGCTCGCGCAACTTAGACGTAATCGACATTCGCAATTGCCCCTGTTTCATTGGGTTGATATCCCATAACTGGCTGACCTCGGAAGGAGTGAGTGAGCCGGACCATTGGATGCGTCCGGACTCAGTTACTCGTAGAAGAATGCGGGGAGAGCGCATATCCACGTGAGGAGAGCGTTCTAGTGCGGCCTGGACTTGTGGAAAGCATTTGGCGATTTCGAAAATCGGGACGGCATGTAAGGTATTCCCATTTTGGGAGTCCTCTATAAGTAACCCAATTGCACTTTCGGAATCATCAGCTGTCTTTCTTGCGACGACCCCGCCTGACGCTCCTTGCAAGCCACTTGTTTGTTGTCCGCCGGAAGTACTTATCGTCGTGCTGTCTGAGCGCATTGAAACAGTCTTGAGATTCAGTGTCCCTTTAGTCCCGTTGTAAGGGTGGGCTGGATCTGTGACTGTACAGAAGACGCTTATGCCCTCTGGTGACGCGGATGCTGAGGCTGCAGGGTGTCCGTGGAGTGCTAGTTCATCATTTAGAGCCACAGCGCTACGCGACAGGCTTATTACGAGGGCATCAAAGTTAGCAAGACTTGTTTTCAATCTAAGTAAAGCGACGTCAATCCGTTCCACAGTCGCGACGATATCCACTTCCACGTGAATGGAGTGGCCATGGAACGCAAGAAATAGTTCATCACGAGCTACCCCATCATCACTTTGAACACAGTGAAGAGCAGTTAAAGCATATTCCCCGCAGATCAGCCATGCAGAGCCTTGGTGAGTGGTGCCAGCCATTAAGCGGGCGACTTTGCGTGCCAACATCATTTAGACATCGAGTATTGTTTGAGTTCTGCGCTCACGACGTGATCGTCATCAAGCGTGATGTCCGCATAAGATAGGCGGCGTACAAGGTATTTTTCTAGCCGGCTCGCTTTAAGGTCGTCTAAGAAATTCCGGAAATCGGCACCAGCAGTTGCGCCAGGCTCGAGTAAACTCAATGGAATCTGCATTGTGTCGGTCCAAGTCCCTGTGTTTATGTAGATGGCGGAACGCTTGTCTAGAGCGATGATCTCCCGCTTAGGTAAATGGGTGTGGCCAAAAACTACGCAGCTGAATTTTCCCTCAATAGCGAGTTCTTCTGCAGCGTTGCGATACGGTGAAACCTCTCGTGACTCATCGCGTGAGAGCTTGCCTCGCCATGCATTCAACCCCAAGCGAAGGAGTTCGTCACGTGCGCCAGCAGTTTGATCCGAGAAGAGGCTAGATTTCCCGTCGATGTAACTCTTGATGTTTGTGCTGAGCTCTCGCAGTTTGTTCAAAGAGTCTGCGGCACTGAGCTCTCCACCACATGTAGCTTGCACAGAGAACTTCGCAGCTGCCTGAGCGCCGATCAACTGTTGCAGAGCCGCCGCAAGCGTCGGCATAGCAACCTGATTCTGCGCCGACAGTTGAGCAGCCTTGGATGGTTCTGCCGCAGTAACATATTTGTTAGTGGTTTTGAAGCCTGCTCGCAAAGTAGCTTGCAGTGCGTGCTGAAGGCTTGGGTGCAGTGCCAGCAAGATAGGAAGTACCGCCTCACTCTCGGGCTTCAGGAGGTCTACAAATCGGTATTTTCGCTTGATCTCGTTGATCACCTTTATCACCATGAATGAGCCTGGTGGTGGGGTGAACTCATCCGACCTACGCTGTTGCATGCGTTTTCCCAAGCCTCGAGAAAGCATGGAACGCTCTTGGCGTAAGGCGCTGTGGTCGATTATGTTCCAATTGTCGTAGCGGTTGCCGTGTTCGATAAGCAGATCGCCCATCACGTACGCTTCTCCATCGTAAATGAACCTAAAACGCCCAGTTCCGCCTAGTTGGCGTTCAAGATAACGTCGGACTGCCGGTAAAGATAATTCGACGTCGTGATTCCCCAGCAGTAACGTCAAGTTTTGGCCTGCTTGTAGCAAGGAAGCCATAGCTTCAAAGGGCCCGTAGTCACTGTTGTTTTTAGTTCTGTCAATGATGAGTTTGAGTTTTTCAAGAGCGAGCGCCTCGTCTGACGTCCATGGCGACGCCGCGTTTCCATCTCCGTAGTCATCCTCCATCAAGAAGTCGACGATATCTCCATTGATGACCAACTCGACAGAGCTTGGCCCCTTCGCCTGGTCACG
Source organism: Janthinobacterium sp. BJB304 (assembly GCF_002735765.1). NCBI lineage: Bacteria > Pseudomonadati > Pseudomonadota > Betaproteobacteria > Burkholderiales > Oxalobacteraceae > Janthinobacterium > Janthinobacterium sp. BJB304. The sequence continues at coordinate 208,320 of NZ_PDZN01000007.1, read as the reverse complement.
GGCCCAGTCAATAAAACTGGTTAGCTCGGGATAAGCGTGGCAAATCTGCGACCCCATTGGGCCTGAGTCGGTATGAGGGCGCCCACCAAGATGCAAGTCTGAAATGACGAATAGTCGCATTTTGCAAGTTGTAGTTAGTAAATTTTCATCCTAACACTTTTCTTGTCTATTGGGAAAGTGGCTAGATCATCTTCGTCTCCATCTTAGTCGTATAGTTTGGTCAAGGCTTCCGTGTAGCGCTTCCCACTCATGACTTCTCCTTTGCCTAAATTATGGCTCAGGAGTGTCTACAATGGTCGTGGCGATTCACTGCTGCGATCCGACCTGAGACAATAACTGTATCGCCACCGTCCGCCATCGACCATGCAAAAGAGCTTCTTCGACCTTGAATATGCTGCCAAGAAGAAACTGACGCGGCGCGACCGGTTTCTGGGCGAGATCGATAGCGTGACGCCTTGGGGTAAGTTGCATAAAGCCGTGGAGTCGTTCTATCCGAAGGCCGAGGGGGCCGGCCGTCCGCTAATCGGACTGGCGCGCACGCTGCGCATGTACGTGGCCCAGCAATGCTTCGTTTTGTCGGACGAAGGTATCGAAGACGCGACCTACGACAGCTAGTCCATTCGTGCTTTCGTCGGCATCGACTTGGGCCGCTAATCGGCGCCGGACGCGACGACTTTGCTGAAGTTCCGCCACCTGCTTGAGGCCAACGGGCTGACGCGCCAGATCTTCGACACGATCAACGGGCACTTGACCGAGAAAGGCTTGATGATGCGCGAAGGCACATCGTCGATGCCAGGCTGATCGCCGCGCTACCGTCAACCAAGAACAAGGATGGCAATCGTGATCCGGACATGCATCAGTCGAAGAAAGGCAACGACTGGCACTTTGGCGTGAAGGCCCCTGTCGGCGTCGATGCCGCTTCTGGCCTGGTGGATACGATCATCGGCACGGCCGGCAACTTCGCCGATGTAACCCAGGCGCACGCGTTGCTGCACGGCGACGAGACCGCCGCGCTCGGCGACGCCAGCTATCAGGGCGTGACAAAACGCTCCGAAAACATCGGCAAATCGGTGACATGGCGCGTGGCCATGAACTGTTCCAAACGTAAGGCGCTGCCTAATACTGGGGCGCCTGATGGAAAAGCTGGAGCATCTGAAGGCCAGCGTTCGTGCGAAAGTTGAGCATCCGTTTCATGTCGTCAAGAACCTGTTCGGTCATCGTAAAACGCGCTATCGCGGCTTGGTCAAGAATACTGCACAGCTTTCTACCTTGTTCGCCTTTGCCAACCTGATACTGGCCGGAAGGCATTTTACGGTCACTGAATCCCGTAATCCATCTTGACTGCAGAAAGACGCGCAGCATCGCGTCAAATTGAACGAAAAACGGGCTTGAATGGCGTGCCTGTGACCACTCAACGCGCCAACCTCGTTAGAAAACCGAATTGATCAGCGCTTCCCTAAGAAGAGCTGTATGATTTTACGAATAGGTGACAACCAGCTTGTAAATTTCCGATAGGTAGCAACGCGCTGAATCCTTCCATAGCATCCATGTGCGCTTTTAATCGCTGCCCTCTGATTAACAAATAACCGGACAACTACAATGGACAATTTGTCCGATACACCACTTGAATTCGACCTTAACAAGCTTTTGGAGCCTCCAGAAGTACGCAATTATCTTGCCTATGAGCCGAAGATTGGGAGTTTGCCTTTTGGTCAGGTCTCGTGGCAGACCTTTGAAAAACTGAGTGCCCGGCTGCTGGAGGCGACAGCTGTCGGGCGTCTAGTGCAAGCTTTTGTCTACGGAGGTCCTGGGCAGGCTCAATACGGAATTGATGTGGTCGCATTGACATCTGGCTCTAGCAAGCAGACAGTCATGCAATGCAAGCATGTCCAGAAAGTAAATCGAGGGCAGCTACGAGAGTGGGTCGCAATGTTCATATCTAAGAAGAAGCTTGGTGATGCTGATCGTTATATCTTATGTCTTCTATACCCAATCGAGAACGATAACAACTTGGTTGAAGAATGGAGTGCGCAAGTTGAGTTGCTAGAAAAAGAGGGCGTCTACGCTGAGCTGTGGAGCGAGAACAAGCTAAATGCCCTGTTGCGTGATCAGCCGGTGCTGGTAACAGAATTTTTTGGTGATAAGATCGCCTCCAATTTCTGTACGTCGGTACCGGTCCCCGATAAACGAGATGCGTCGAAGCCCCTGCTTGAACAATATCGAAAGTGGGTTATTGATGCGAATGACCATTTTTTCGTACCGGGAATTAAACGGAAGATTCCGCTAGCACATCTGCTGCCTATGAGCCTGCAGCCTCGAGAGTTGGAGACCGACACCATTGAAGATGCCGCTACCGCTCTGGAGCGCTATCATAAAGGTATCAAGCGTCCAATATACCGGGGTGAGTTTGATGCAATCTGGACCGCTCGCTTTAAAAGGCTTGCGGTTGTTGTCGCGGGACCGGGTTTAGGAAAGTCAACGTTGATTAGGCAACTGGCCGTCCAGTATGCCATGGACGGATATTTTGTTCTTAGTGTTGCTCTGCAACCTATCGCGGCTGCAATGACAGACGGTGGAGTATTCACGGATTTGCTTTTCAACCACGCACTTAATACATCGCCTTTGCGCCTAAGCAAGTCTGCAAGTTTTGCCGGATTGCAATTGGTTATTTTAGCTGATGGCTTAGACGAGTGCGGAGTTGAGCACAGTAAGGTTGCTAAGCAGCTTAACGACTTTGCATTGGGGCACCCAACTATCCGCCTAGTTGTAACCACAAGGCCAATTGGATATACAACTGGTGAGTTGTCAGATTGGGATCACTACACACTACTGGCTCCAAGGAAGGAGGAGGGCACCCGAAACCTTGCAAAGCTTGTACGCTCGCTTCAGGACCATAGTGCTTCCGAAATGGATAAGTTGAATACAAGTTCTAGTTCGGGCGGAACTTTTCATCCTAGCGACGCGATAGCTATTAGTCCGCAGCTTCTTTGCATGTCTGCATCGCTTGTATGTAGACGCCAAGCTTTGGCGAGTACGCGACTTGGACTTTATTCGCAACTAACCAGTCTATTTAAGCGGCCACCGGAAGGCAAAGCTGACACCTACGATACGATACTGAACATTGTAGGCTGGAAAGTGCTAAACAAACCGTTAATATTGTTTAATGAGCTAGTCGACCAAACTACGAAGTTCTTGAAGCCGCTTTTGGAAAAGCCCCCATTGGTTCTGAAAGAAGAGGTTAGACAAGCGATCGCGCATTGGGAGCGAGTCGGATTAGTCGAAAGAGTATTCCACGGCGAAATGGAGCTACTGACATTCATTCATAAGACGTTCTGCGAGTTCACCGCCTCCAGATTGTTGGCAGAGTATCCGGAGGATCTGACAGAGGAGATTATCGACTCACCCGACAAAAAGGAAGTTGTCGATTTTGCCGTTGGCCAGGGCCTAGCCGATCATTTGATTGCGCTGTTCCTGAAGAGGCACATTGAAGGCCAGCCTGCACAGCTGCCAAGTGCTCTTGCTTTGCTTGGCCAACAGGAAATAGCCGTGTCAGAAAAATCAGCACGAAAGTTGTTAGTGCTTTCGTGGAAGGCAGTTGAGGAAGGTTGCGCAGAAAAATTTATTATTGGACTCTCACTTGCCGAACTTGGTGGCAGGGCCTTCCACTTTGTTAAGACGATAGCTGAAGTAAACTGTCAGGCAAGCCAGCCACACGTTAGGCTCATAGCCTGGGCTATCGTGGTTAATGATCCAGGTCGCTTCAAATATGCTGACTTGTTTGGAGTATTGACAGACTTACTATCCTCTATAGCTCCGTTCGATGTTATTGATCTCTTCAATAAAAGAGATCGAAGTGATCAAAAATTAGTGCAAATTGTTGCGCTGGCAGTAATTAAAATAGAACCCATTGAGACTGTAAAAACGGTAGCGGATTGGGTGTTTCAACATAATTCCCTTCGAACCATTAGCTTTATGATAGATGTAAATCGTATTTTGCGTGCGCGTAATATGGAGGAAATTCCCTTTCCCTTCGGTAATGAGACGGAAAAAAAAAGTGCTCCGTACGCTACCCTGACTCCAATAGGGCCGACATTTATAGATGGCGGTATTCAAGCATGTCGAGAAATTTCTGAAGCGTTCGTGCCTGAAAGCTCGTTGGTAAAGGTGGCGCCCGTCGTGGAATCATCACTAATAGAATTCGCAGCTCTCATGCGTGCGGCTGGCTACGATGAAGTTCCGGTTTCGGATTTCTATGCTTGGCTAGAACCGCACGATGTACAAGCAGCCCAGGCGACGATGCAAGCAGTTGCAATGTTGACCTCGCTTAATTTAGAAAAATTGGCCTTAGATGCGCAGGTGATTCAGCATCGCATAAACGCTGGTTTAGAAACCTCAATTCTAAGGATTTTACCTTCCGTTGATGTGGGTATTCCTCGATGGCATATGGCTCCTTCTGTACCACTCAATCGCGAGGCTGTAATGCGAGGTCTTGCCCATCCATCCTTTTGGATTGCAAAGCTGGCGAGCTGCATTTTTGAATACCTTCCCATATCGAAAGAGCAGCTTGAAGTACTGTTGGACACTGCGAATGGTAATGCGATTGCTTACATCATTCAACTTGCCTCTAAGAATTGCAAGGAAGATATGATTCCTATGTTAAATAAGCGGCTTTGCAGAAGTCCCCTTGGAGATGTTAGTCCGATCTTCCATTTATTCTGCCAGCTGCCAATGCCGGTATCACAGAGCATGTTAAATAAGGCAGAAATATGCGTATGCTCAGATGATCAGAATACAGCTCAGGCAGCCGCCGACCTACTCCATCATTGGGCGGAGAAAGGTGTGCCAGTAGACTTGGAGGTGGTTACTAAAGCCATTGAACACTGGGGTGGAGATGACGGAATGAATAGTTTGATGATTTCTCCTATCGGAGCACTTATCTCGCTTCGGGAAACGCTTAAGGTCACATCGAGAAACCTCGGCCAAGATACTTGAGGCTGAGTAAAATCCTGATATCGAACCAAGCCAGCGAGTACCGTCACTATGAAACCCCGGCTCAGTCTGTTTGCCTAGCATGAGCGTGAGGATCGGCGCGCTAAGCTGAGTGAGCCATTGTTGGGCCTGGCTGAGCATGGGGACTTCGAGGCGTTGGCGGCGCGTATTGATGCCGCTGCACCGCGCCCTTCGCGTGTAAAGGGCGGTCGTCCGGCGTACCCGACGGCACGGATGATTAAGATTCTGGTGCTGCAACAGCTTTACAGCCTTGCCTATGACACGCTGGAATACCAATTGCTGGACCGCCGCAGCTTCCTGCGTTTCTTGGATATGACCGAGAGCAGTAGCATCCCCCACTCCAAAACTATACGGCAGTTTCGTGATCGTCTGGCGCAGGCTTGCTTGGGCAATCAGGTCTTCGGGCAGGTCCAGCAACAGCTTCTGTCGCAGGGCTACAGGAGTGTTGAAGATGAAACAGAAACCACGTATTTATTACACCGAGACGCAGAAGGCCTTGATGTGGGAACGGTGGAAGCAAGGCGATTCTCTGCAGATGATAGCCCAGCTATTTGATCGGAATCACTCATCGATACAGCGGATTCTGGCCGAGTCTGGTGGCATACGGCCAGCGCCGCGATGCCGTTCCAGACTGGCGCTGACACTGGCCGAGCGCGAGGAGGTCTCGCGCGCCATCGTTACCGGCGTATCCATTCGCGCACTTGCCAGGCGCCTTGGACGCGCACCATCGACCATCAGTAGGGAACTCAGGCGCAATGGTGGCCGCGAAGCATATCGTGCGATTCAGGCGGATCAGCATGCTTGGGATCAGGCGCGTCGCCCCAAACCTTGTAAGCTGACGGAGAGTCGCATGCTGGCCAACATGGTTGCCAGCAAGCTCCAATTGCAGTGGTCGCCGGAACAGATTGCTGGCTGGCTCAAGCAGCTGTTCACGAACCACGAGGATCGCCGGGCATAAACGCTTTACATTGGCCACCGACATCCAGGTCTACTTCTGCGATCCACAGAATCCATGGCAGCGCGGCTCAAATGAAAATACCAACGGCCTGTTGCGCCAGTATTTCCCCAAGGGATTGGATATTTCCTCGTATTCGCAAGAGCAACTCGACGCGGTAGCCAGACGACTCAACGAGCGCCCCAGGAAGACGCTACACTACCAAACACCGGCTCAACGATTTGAACAGTGTGTTACGTTGACCGATTGAATCCGCAACGTCGTGCCGATATTCACTAGGTATTCCTGTCACTTCGCTGCATACCCATCTGCTGGCGATATATTTACGGGTTTTGTTAGTCGCGCTAAAGTACGAGTTTTGCTAACGCGCCGGCGGCAACGTCTCCTCGCAGATGGCCATAGTATTTTTCGATCATTGCTACCGAGGTGCCGCTAATCTGTGCAACGGTCAGCAGATCCAGTCCACCGTGAACCAAGTCGGTGATTGCCGCGTGTCGAAGGGAGTAGGCGACGGTGTTTGATGGTAGTCCCGCGTCTTTGGCTGCGGCCTTGAGCGGATGTTTCCAGGAGTCTTTATTCCATGCGCTTCCATCAGCACGGGCAAGGAGCGGTGCGGTGCTTGGTCGATCCTGCACACACTCCCTAAGAAATTGGGAAATTTCTGGCGGAATTTTAAATTTCCTGACTGTCCCGCTCTTGTCTGTGCCGATTTTCAATATTTCGAATTTGGTGTCGAAATCAGCAACGAGCAGGGCGGCAAGTGCGCCTGGTCTTAGTGGCAGCATAGACAACCCTTTGATGAACTGCGCCAGGTCTGGCGGTGCCATGCGAATCAAATCTTTTCGCTGATTGCGGTCTAGATAAAGTTCACGCCGTTTGGTGACGTTCTTGAAGGCCGCCAGTGGGATGCGCCAGGCGAAGTCGCTGTTCACCTTTCCATCAGAAAGTGCTTGATTGAGTGCTGCGCGTATGGCCGCTATGTCTCGATTGACGGTATCTTTGGATCGTGCGCGGGTGATTGCCGACTTGCCGACCTTAACTGGGGCGGCTACCATGCGATTTCGAAAGGAGTGGATATGTTCCCGCGTGAGCTTTGTTAGTTCAATCCGGTGAACCGGGTCAATGGCGACCCAGCGACGATATCGTGCGTCAAGATCGTCGGCGGCCTTGTTACCCTTCAGTTCTCTAATTTTTGTTGTGTACGCATTGCAGGCGTCCATCACTGTGCTACTCTCAGTTGATCCCCCTTGATGAAGATGAGTAATCCATTTTTTAGCCGTATCGACAGCTCTATCAAAACGTTCGAACGCCGGAAATTGCTCAAGCGAACCTAATGATTTTTGCAGTTGTTTGCGGTTCTCTGAGCGGTACCGGATCATCCAAGTGCCAGTTGTCCCGCTCGTCATCTTGCGAAAGCCGACGAACAATCCCTGGCTGATCCGTTGCCAATATGGATCGCGTCGGCCAGCTAACTTGCCGCGTGCAGTGACGGTGTCGATTCTGTCGCCCATGCTACTTTCCGGTGGACACCTACAGGGGAAAAGGGTAGCGAAAAAATGCCCCTTGTCGCTGGCAGGAGTATGAAAAAAGTATGAAAAACTATAGCGCATTTTGACGGATTTCGTCGGACGAAAATCAAGCTTTTCCCTATGAGAGAGTGGTCCACCGATGTCCAGTAAAGTCCGCTAGTTCGACATTCACACTGCAGGGGTCGCAAGTTCGAAACTTGCACTTCCCACCAAGAATTCGCAATACAATCAAGTACTTATATTAAAGCCGACACATTTATGTAGTCGGCTTTTTTATTGGGTGTAATTTTCGGGTGTAATTTACTTTGCCACCACCAGAGTGGATAGCTTGTCCAGCGTGAGGCGCTGAGCATCCACCTGCAGGTGTGCGTAGCGCTGTGTTGTTTGCACATTGGCATGGCCGAGAATTTTGCTGATCGTATAGAGGTCCACGCCCAAGCCCAGCATGATGCTCGCACAAGAATGGCGCAGATCGTGGAAATTTACGTGGGGCATGCCAGCCTTCACGCGTGCCCGGCGCCACGAAGACTGCACACCGTACAACGTCATCTCCAACGGAAAATACTTCAACCATGGCCGTAAGGCCGGGATGATAGGCGCCACGCGCATCCGGAGTGTTTTAGTATTGCTGGCAGGGAAGGTAATCGAGTCCTTTCCAATATGCTCACGCTGGATCTGGAACAGTTCACCTCGGCGCGCGCCAGTCAGCAGTGCCGCCCATATCGCGGCCTGCGCAATCGGCGTGCAGAAGGATGCGATCTTCCTCACTTGCTCAACCGTGAGAAACACCTCGCGCTTGTTGTTGACGGCCACGTTATCGATCCGCAAGCCATAGTTTTCAGGAATGAGGCGCTGGCGCCATGCCAGCTGCAAGCCTTTTTTTGCGCAGGCCAATGACCGGTTCACCGTCGCTGGCGCATAGGCCGGCTCCAGTTTGCCGGTTTTCTTATTTGGTATGAGCTTGATCATGTTCACCACCTCGATTGTTTGCTTGTTCCTAGTCATATGCACAGTCCTATTCCTATCCGTAAGAATAACGCATAGGCTGTGTCTGGTGAATCAAGGGGCTATTTCAATTTGTACTACTTTCAAGGAGTTCGTATGGATATCTCATCATTATCACTGGCCGAGTTAAAAAAGCTCGAAGCGCAAGCAATTCAAGAAATCAAGAGTCGCAAAAAAGACGAGATGGAAAAAGCCCGTGCGGAAATGCTGGCGATTGCACAACGGGTCGGCGTACCGCTGACCGAGTTAATCGCTGGCGCACCAAAAAATGCAGCGAAGGGAGAGAAAAAAGTTGTGGCTGCTCTGTATCGCAACCCTGACAATCAAGAACAGCAATGGAGCGGTCGAGGCCGCCAACCACTGTGGGTCAAGTCGTGGTTGGAGAAGCATCAATCGCTTGACGGAGTCCGTATTTAACTTGGATCTCCTTAGGTTTCAGGATGGCTTGTGCCTACACCATGCCATTTCGCGCATCGGTAAGCTGTTTTAGACTTTCCTCTTCTGCTAGGTAATGATTGGATTCTTTAGTAGAGTCGAAAAATACTTGAACTTGGTGATGCATTAGCAATGCAGGTTATGTCGTCATGAGCCGCTTGAAAAATATCGCTGATTTCTACTGTTGAGCTTCAGGCCATTTGCCTCCATCTGTTGAAGCTGCCCAAAATGTTGCCATTCGTGTGCAAGATCTAACCTGGTCATCGTCTCTGGATGGTATTCAAACACCTTCCCGGGTGAAAACTCCCCTCTTGCCTGAAGCAGAGGATTCGCATTCACTTCGTACCCCGCACGGCGCAACACATCCATTTTTTGTGCAAAGCTAGAGGATTCAATAGCTGGGGCATCCAGAACTGCCCCCCCGTTTTTGACATGTCATCGCCATTCATTCGCTGCCATCGCATTACATCGGGATTCGACGGAGCAGGCAACTTTACATATACCTGTTCATCATCGCCAAATCGTATTGGCGTGAACTCACCATTCTTCAATGCGGAAGGCGCAGCGCCATTTGCCCCAACCTTTCCCAGCAAATTAACGGCTTTCACTTCAGTTTGCTCTAGCGCCAGAGTTCCCAAGCGAGGTCCTGGAGGCACCGCATACATCCGAAGAGCAGATTTATCCAGCACCGTATGAAAGACGGATGCGAGACGGATGCGGCACTAATCAGCACTGCACGCCACAGGGCGGTACCAGATTGCACATTGACCGTACCCGGCCGTATTTTGGAGAGAGGACTCTTCTAGTCCTGGCCTGTAGTTTTACTCCTGCAACTATGCCGCGCGGCATTGCATTTCAAATGGCCGAATCTACAGTCCAGAGGTCTTGATGGGTCACTTCACGCGACCTGGGCTACAGTAATTCGCAATTTGAAATCCCATAGCAATCGCTGATTGCTCCGCTTCGCCCTCCGTTTCTTTGTGCTCATAACAAGAGAAATGTTGATCCAAATATCCTTGCTTCGTCAGTAAAAGTTGCCCTTGCCAGCAACCTTCTGGGAGTCGATGCGCAAAGGCTGAAATCGTAAAGCCGTTGTGGAAGGTGGGGTTTCTATAAGTCATGTTGTCCTGGCTATTCGTGTGGAGATTGGATAAGCGTTCCAATCTGTCACTTTTAGGTGTTTTGTGGCAGAGGAAACGCTTGAAACATCATTGTCGAAAAATGGTAGCATTTTTGGCAATCAAATAAATGACCGGATAGTGACGAAAACATGAGGAAATTTGACATCTATTTGATATTAATCAATTTTCTATTAGGTAAATAGTGATTGGTGGGAGAAGACCACTACTTCGGTATGCTTGTATGACTGCGGAATCATGACTTGGAGTGCAGTGTCTTCGTCAAGACCTTAAAGTCACTAACTCATTCTCAATAATCGAGTATCTGGTCTGATAGCACTTTGGAGGAGTTTTTTTGAGTAAGGTCGTAGGCAGTTGCAAAGAAGAGACACATCATGCAGACCGTCTTTGATTGGCTTGTCGTTGATGGTCGATAATGCATATCGACCAGTTAAGACGATTCAGAAGTGGTAATTTGATGTTGAGGAACACGTTATATTGGCGTACGTGGGAATATATATTCGCACTTCCCAATGCCTCAGTTAAAGGCTATCCGTTGCAATTTTCTTGACGAATGCTATTTTTCTGAAGTATCTCAATGTGACAAGCTACTTGTCATACGCAATGCGCTCCCAGTCTTCAAGATCCTCTGGTATTCCAAGGATAGTGAGATCGATGCCAGACGAATGACTAAAGGTGTAACCATGTGCCAAGTCCGCTGCGGCCTGTTCGGGCGAATGATAGTTTCCCAGTTTTTCATTGCAGAACACGGCATAGAATCGCCCCGTGGTTGCGTGAAAATCGATCTGAGCCAGTCCTTTTCGGGTCCCAAATATGTATATGGTTTGCATGTCGATTCTTTTAATGATTGATGAGCACTGCCTGCAATTAACCCGAGAAATTTGAACTTGCCAGTTCTGCGGACTTGGTCTCCATCGGGTTGGCCCAGTTTTCTTCGCTTCCTGGGAAGCTATCGAATCTATGGCGAATCATCAAAATATTATTGCATTTTAGGCTGACTTGGTATGGTTTTCCATTGAGAAAGCTGTAACTGGAAAGTTCATAGAACGCCGCTAGGGCAGTGCCACAGTCAGATGTCTTTGTTGTGAACCATTGAAAAGTAAATTTCCTCAAGGTGGACAGGTAAACATAATAAATAGGTTTCTTTAGGTTTCTTGCAGATCGATAACGCTTAACATTATTCTTCTTGTTTTTTGCGGAGCTACGGGAGCGGGGGAAGGATTGTACAGGTAATCCTGTGTCAATAATGGATAAAATTGCCCCACTATATACGAGCTCATGAGCGTATGCCGATGCTTCGATTTGCGCACCACGAAATGATTTGAAGGTGCTTGGTGTATCAATCGTCAAGGCTGGTTCAATGGTAGCGCATGTGTCGCCTCTCTTTGAGAGTAGAATCCTTCCTTTGTAACGGTATTCAGAGGTAAGTATGGCGCAGATGTGAAAAACGTAGCCATCTAAATGATGTTCGTGCGTAAATTCCATGGCAGGCATCTCCTTGATGGTATTGTGCAGTGATAAACTTCACCTCGGGAAATAATGCAAACAAGCTTGACGTAGATCAATACAGCCAATGTCCAGTTAATCACTTCCTCGCCTACATGTGCTAGCGGAAATGAAATTCAGCGACTGGAGTTGTTAGCTATTATTGCGGATGTTGAGCAATGCTACATAACGTCAATGCAATGGGCCGTGTTGCGCTGGCGTCTATGGGTGCTAGCGGATCGCCGCGGAGGAATATCATTCCAATGAGGGGGCGTAGCACTCATGGAGCTGAATCAAAAGCAGGCCGTTAACTGGTAACTCCGATAAGATGGCATCCACCGGCTTCCTCGCGCTACTCATGGCTTATGCGTCCATGGTGCTTCGCCCATGGCACGTGCTCCCTCGACAGTGGAACCTAAATGCTCTAATACCTACATTAAAGTCGTTGCTAGCTCGGCAACTAGCCTTGTATCTCAAACGAGGTTGAATCAAGTTCTTCCAACTTGCCCATGGTTCCACGATCAAAGTACTCAGCTTGCTGACCAAGGCGGTCGCGCAGTTGCGTTAGATAGTCGATGCGAAAACGTCGCAGGATGTAGTCACGGAAGTTGTCTTGTTCCAGCTTGCGCCATGCCTGTTTTCGCTTGATGCTCGAATGCTCTGTCGCTACAGCGAAGCGATCTTGCGAAATCCTGGCATTGCTAGAAGTCAGGCGCGTATAGCCATAGCGGTCCATGTGCTTGCCAGCCATTGTTTCAATGAGGTTAATTTCATGCTCGGAGAGTTGTTGCTTGAATTTTTCGATGTTGCCGGCAATCGGTGGAAAGCAGTTGGAAGACCATAGTGACGAAAGCTGGGCAATCTGCCTGGCTTCTTGCGAATTGGTCACGTCGAGCATCTGGGGCAGGAAGTCAATACCGAGAAAGCGGCATATAGTCTCTAGTGTGGCCTGTTGCTGTAGCAAGAAGTCTTCATAGCGTATTGTCAGCACGCGGTGCGGATGGCTGCACATGACTTGATCTGCCGCCTGATGTGCTGCCACCCACGCTTGGGTGTTAAGCAAGGTATCAAAATCGTGAATGATTGCACGGTTCATTGATGCCACCTGTGCACGGGGATCGCGTACGACATTTATGAACAGCATCTCAGGATAGAGTTTCATGAGGTCGTCAGTGTAATGCACGCTATCGAGCGCTTTGTCCATCACTACCTGAGCATGTTGTCGCTCACCGGCCTGGAGTAGTAACTCCCATCCCACGCGATGAATACTGCGCGGCTGGTGACGCCCTGCCTCGAAAATTTCCACAGGGTCAAACACCACGCCAGGCCACTTGACCATGCTGACTGTTTGCAGGCCTACCACATCCACAACTAGCTGGAAGTAGTTTCGGTCGTCCTGCAGGTCACCATATAGGTCGAGCAGCGGCATCATGTCGACGATATGCAAAGGGTATGGGGAAAAGAACTGCGGCGACATATTTAGCCGAAGGCGCAGTGCATGGCTACCGCAGCGGCGCAGCGGGATCATCATGACCGGGCGCGGACGTGGAGCGCTTGTGGATTTGTTTGCGATCAGGAATGTCATTTTTACCTCAAGAAACCTGCCAGCAGGCCAGTACTGTGTCTATGATGATCGAGGTGGAACTGTTGCAAAAAAATAGACCGAAGCAAATTGCGTTAGGACATACTCGCTACAGTGAAGGCTTTTCTGTTGAATGCATCGTGTAGAGCATGTTCGCCAAAGAGTCAGACAAAACGCTGGGACAGATGCTGAAACAGGCGCTCACAAGACTCTTCTTGCGACAGCCTGCTGGTGTCCAGCGCCAGTGTTGGTGCCAGCGGCTCCTCGTAAGGAGCAGAAATGCCAGTGAATTCCTGAATCACTCCGGCACGCGCTTTTTTGTAAAGTCCTTTTGGATCCCGCTCTTCGCAGACAGTGCACGGCGTACTAATATATGTTTCGATAAAGTTATGTGCGCCAATGATCTGGCGTGCCATCTCCCGGTCACGGCTCAGCGGCGAGATGAAAGCACAGATGACAATCAGGCCAGCGTCGTTCATCAAGCGGGCCACTTCGGCGGTGCGGCGAATATTCTCCTGTCTGTCACTGGGGGAAAAACCTAGATCGCAGTTGAGGTGGTGGCGCATATTGTCGCCATCAAGTACATATGCCAAGTGCCCCGCACCTACCAGCCGGCTTTCCAGTGCACACGCCATCGTCGATTTTCCGGCCCCGCTGAGTCCAGTCAACCACACCGTCGCAGCGCGCTGGCCCATTTGGCGGTGACGCGTCTCCTGTGTCACTTGACGGGTATGCCAAAAGACATGGGGCGCAATACTACCTGCATTGCGGGCCTTTTCCATTTGATTTCCCCTTGACCTATTGATTAGAATTGTTGCCATTCTGATTCAAGCGTCTTATATTGGCCTGCGCGGCTGGTCGTCGCTGGTATCAAAGGGGGCTTCGGCATCACAGGGGGCACCATCCCAGTGACGGGTTGTCGCACTGGATGTAATGCAGGGAATCGGGAGTCAAGCTGAAAAACGCGCACTACATCATTCAAGCAGTGGACCTGCTCCTGCAACGCCTGCGCAGCGGCGGCGGCTTCCTCCACCAGCGCCGCATTCTGTTGCGTTACGTTGTCCATTTGCATTATTGCCATGTTGATCTGTTCGATGCCGGACGATTGTTCCTGACTGGCCGACATCATCTCTGACATGATGTCGGTGACGCGTTTGACGCTGACTACGACCTCGTGCATTGTAGTGCCGGCTTGGTCGACTAGTTTATTGCCCGCCTGCACCTTCTCTACCGAGTCACCGATCAGGTCCTTGATTTCCTTTGCCGCCGTCGCCGAGCGCTGTGCCAGGCTGCGCACCTCGGCAGCAACCACTGCAAAGCCGCGTCCTAGTTCGCCCGCCCGAGCCGCCTCCACTGCCGCGTTGAGCGCCAGGATATTCGTTTGAAAGGCGATGCCGTCAATGACGGCAATGATGTCGACGATCTTGCGCGCCGAGATATCAATGGCGGCCATCGTGTGGACGACTTGGGCTACCACCGTCCCTCCCTGGGAGGCGATACTCGAGGCGGCCGCGGCTAGTTCGTTGGCCTGATGGGCATGGTCGGCGTTCAAGCGCACGGTGCTTGTTAATTCTTCCATTGACGATGCCGTTTCCTCCAGTGTGCTGGCCTGCTGCTCTGTGCGTGAGGATAGATCCAGATTACCCATAGCAATTTGTCCCGCGGCTGTGGCGATGGTTTCGGTGCTCATGTGGACTTGTTGAACAATTTGGCCCAGGCTATCGCGCATAGATCGCATGGCAAATAGCAGGCTGTGCGTGTCTCCGCTGCGGGTATTGATGCGAACAGCAAGATTGCCGTCCGCGATCTGGCTGGCAATTTCGACAGCCTCTGCAGGTTCGCAACCCAGTTGTTTGCTGATGCCAGTTGTAATCAATACAGCGGCAACCAGGCTCGCGATCAGAGCTAGCGAACCGATACTCAGCATCATCACCCTGGCCTGGACATACGCAGCTTCAGCTATCGCTGTGCCTTCGTTGTTCTGACTCTCCTCTACTGCGATAAGCTTGCGCATCAACTCCCACCAACGTTTCTGTATCGGTCGGAACTCATAGCGCAGGAGTTGGTAGGCTTCGTCTTGTTTTTGTGCCAGGGCCAATGCAGAGGCGCGCTGGACAAAGGGAGTCGCAAGTAAGGATTGTTTCTTAATCTGCTCGAGTAGCTCTATTTCTTCGGCAGAGGTACTCTCCAGGCGCTCGAACATGCGGCTCAAATTCCCCTGAGCGGCTTCATATCTTTTTTCCTGTTCAGATATGCGCTCAACTTCGAGCTGAATCTCTTTTTCATTCTTTAGCAGGATCAGATTGCGTACGGCCAGGGCGCGCTCAGTCACACTGAGATCCATGGTTTGGGCCAGTCTGGTTTCGACGTTGTTGACCTTGGTGGCTTCGTTCATTCGGTTCTGTATCTGCTGCATACTGTTCAGCCCGAGTGCGATCACCAGGATGAGCAATAGGGCTATCAAACCGAAACCGAGGCCAAGGCGAGTCGCTATTTTCAGATGTCTAAATGACATAACTTCTCCTAAATGCCTTGATTCCTACTCCAAATTGATGCGGATTTATCAGCAGGTGCAAGTCGATCATATTGGTCGGGGAGGGGCGGAAAGTCTCACATAATCACTTTCAACAAATGCGCAACAAAAAAAAATAAATCTGCGCTGTCTTTGATATTTAACATGGCGCACCAGAGGAATGACAACTCAAACTCAGGTAGAAGACAGAGTCGATGCACTCTATGTTTTTATTTCTAGTGGTTACTTTTCGTGATTATTCACATTAACGAGTACGGCATTTAACACTGAAAACATCGGCGAAAAAAGGAGGGGCTATGTCTGATATCGATGGTTTGGTACAAGATTCAAGTAGTTTTAGCCTGCGGAGATTTTCACTGGTGCCCATGGCGATTGTATTCGTTGTCTTGGTTTGCCTTTCCATTCTTGTGGTTCAGCTAGGAATGATTTGGCGGGCAAGGAACGTCGAGCTGGCCCAGGCGGGTCAAGCTAGCTCAAACCTGGCACATGCCATTGCACAGCATGCATATGACACGATCAAAGAAGCCGATACACTATTGGTTGGCTTGGTGGAGCGAATTGAAATAGATGGTGTATCTGAGATCGAGTTGAATCGCATTCACACTCTTCTGGTCACGCGAGTAACTGAATTGCCCCAACTGCATGGAATATTTGTCTATGATAAAAAAGGCAACTGGTTGGTGAATTCCCAGAAAGTTTTGCTTAAAAATTTAAATAATTCTGATCGTGAATATTTTGAATATCATCGAACGCACAGTAATCGCGGTCCATATATTGGTCCTCCTGTGCGCAGCAAATCGACGGGTGAGTGGATTATCACAGTATCTCGCAGAATTAACCTTCCAGATGGAAATTTTGGTGGCGTGGCACTTGCCACCATTAATATGACATACTTCAGATCATTTTATGATCTATTTTCTATAGGCGATAGGGGTGCGATTTTCATCGCCAATGAAAGAGGAATATTGTTATTAAGAAGGCCATTCGATGCCAGCAAATTGGGGCGAGATATCTCAAAGTTACCATTGTTTCATGACTATTTGCCGAAATCAGATAGCGGAACAGCAGTGATAAAATCCGGGCAAGATGGCGTTGTTCGGATAAATAGCTATCGAAGAATAGAGGAGTATCCATTAGTTGTCTCTGCCGCTTTGTCGCAGGATGAGATTCTGGAAAATTGGTTCAGCGATGCATGCATACAAGTTTCTGCGGGAGGCGTATTGGTCTTGCTCATCGGATTTCTTGGATATCGGATGATCAGGCAAATTGACTTGCGATCGAAAATTGCAGTAAAACTCGAGGAAACGAGCAATGAACTAAAAATATCGAATGATATTCTGGCACATCTTGTCATGCAAGATGGACTGACCGGCTTGGCGAATCGACGGTATTTTGACGAAGCGTTGGCAGAGGAGTTTAATCGTGCACAGCGCGGGGAAAGCACCCTTGGATTGCTGATGATCGATGTAGATTTTTTCAAACAATATAACGATATCTATGGTCATGTCGCTGGCGACGAGTGCCTGAAGAAAATTGCTCATACGCTTACCATGGCCATGCGCCGAGCAGGCGATGTTGCTGCACGTTATGGCGGCGAAGAATTTGTGGTCTTATTGCCAGGAACGGATATTGTTGGCGTAGTCGCTGTTGCTGAAAGTATTCGGCTTGCAGTCGAAGCTTTAGGCATCCCGCATAGCGGTAACCCACTTGATGTTGTAACAGTAAGTATCGGTGTGGAAGCATTTTCACCAATTCACCTGGAGAATGAGGCAGTTGAATTGGTCGAGTCCGCCGATAAGGCACTGTACAAGGCCAAGGAGTCGGGGCGTAATAAAGTATGCCATCTTGGGCAGTCGGAGACGGTGTTTCTTTTTGTGAATTGAATATTTCTTGAATTGGGTGGGAAGGGGCGATATTTTATGGCTTGCCACTTGCAATAATTGCACTTAATTTATTTATTCCATGAAGTGAATGGAGATATATGAATTTGAAGAAAATATTTATTGGATTAATGTTGATGTATTGATGTCGAGATTTTTGGTTGTTTTAAGTAAATGCAAAGAAATAGCATAGTTGTAAATTTTTATTATTGAACTATATTGAAACGTCCAGCATGACATTTTGGTGTGGCAGTTGATCGTGAGGTGTTGGGCTGTGGGGGGGCGTACTGTTTCTTGGTGAACCATTTTTATTTGGAAATATCATTCTTTCCAGTAATTAAAAGGAGAGTCAGGCTATGAATGCAATGTTGGAAAAGAAATCCTGGGATAAACCGGACGAAGTCCGCCCATTCAAAGATGGCGCAGGTCAGATGGCTGTCTTCACGCTTGGCAACCAGACAATGGGGCGTGGCGAATTTGAACCTGGCTGGCGCTGGAGTCTGCACGTAAAACCGATAGCAGGTACAGATTCCTGCCAAGCAACTCATACCGGCATGGTCCTCGAAGGACGAATGATCGTTAAAATGAACGATGGGTCTGAAATGGAGTATGGACCTGGTGATGTTTTTTATATGCCACCAGGGCACGATGCCTGGGTAGTTGGCAGTCAGCGTTGCGTATTGTTTGATGTAACAGGCGTCGCAAAGTACGCCAAACCACAATAGTGCCTGCCGGGTTCGAGTACCCGCTTCACTACTCTGCGTCATTTGGAAGTATTCGCTGGCCCTGGAATGCCTTCTTCCTCAAGAACCAGGGCTGCTGTCTTTGCGGCCTGAAGTTAGCCAACTCGGCAGTTGAGTTGTTTACTGATCGCTTGCCATTCCTCATGCAGGTCAAGAGGTACATGATTGCGTGCCGGAACCGTTTCAAGCTGGTTTCGACCGAGTCGGAAACACCATTTTCTCATTTTTTTTCATTCCAAATTTCCATATCCCCACCAAATTGCTGTCATCAACACGATTTTCAATAGAAAATATGTGGCTAGTATGGCAATGGTGCGGCGGAAGAAAATTTGTTTTTTCTTATTGAGCTTGTTATACGGAAATTGCATGGTTGTTGCTAAAAGAACTTTCCTGCATGAATCATTGATGTAGATCATACGTTCGCAGTGACGTTGTGCACACCCAGCGATACAGTATTCATTCACCTGCAATACAGACGGCATGTGCTGATCCAATGTATTGCATCGCGCGAGTGGTAACGCTATGTCATGAAAGGAATGCTCTCCATGCTTACGGATATCTGGGTAGTTCGGAACGGCAGTGATTATCTTTTGTTGCACGGCCATTTGCGCTTGGCTACCACCTTGGTGGGGGAGGGCGCCGCCTATGTCGAGGTCAAGCATGAGGGACTCGTCAAAATCACACGTGGACCCGGGTGCTTCCAGGTAGATTCCGGCCATGGATTGCTACCGCTTAGTGTCACATTGGCCGATATTCATGGCTACAGATAGATCCCGCGCATGATTGTGCTATTCAGATGCCGCAAACGAAAGATAGTTTCTCCGCCTGCAGCCGTGGATAAGTGACTTGAACGAGGCCGGCGCATCCGTGGGCAGGTCTGACTTGTTTTTGCCTATCGATGTCACTTGAGCATCGAGTACTCGGTGTTGCTATCCTTTTACGTTGCTTTTGATAGGAAGCATGCCTCAGTCAGTGGCTCCCCCTGCAGCGGCCTTTTGCTGTATCTGCTACCTGGCCGCCCCTACAGAAAAGACAGCTTGTCAGCGCCGGGAGGTGCTGCCTCGGCTGCTCTGATGTCTACGTGCGCGGGCCCATCACCCAGAACTCGTGCGCAGAACGGCACGCCTACAGTCCGTATCGAGGAATCTGATGCGTTTGCGATTCAGATACAGTTCAGTCTCAGGTGAGGAAATCTACCAGCACGGAAGGACGTTGTTGATGCATTTATGCATGAAAGGTCCGGTTAGTGTCTTGGTGCCTTTTTGGAAATTTTGTTATTGTTATATGAATTATTGTTAAAAATATTTCCAGTGAAAATTAAAAGATGATTTGCGATAGATCAATACGTGTGTTTTCTGCAAGTATCTAATGAGGTTGACTATTGATCTATGTCAAGACTGATATGCTGCATTTGACAGATGGATATCAGCGATATCGCAGAACGTCGATCTGATCTGTCAAAGTAATTGTGAAATATTTCAAATAAATTCATTTTCTTCGTAGTTATTTTTATGTTAATCTTATTAATTGTTAAATAATATTATTCATTATGGAAATTTATTGCGATATTTTAAATATGGGTTAATATAATTAATGCATCAATTATTGTATACTGTCATCACTTTCATGTGGGAGATTGGAAAGTATTGAAGGGGGTAAATATTTGTTAGCCAAGGGAAAAATTGAAGACACATGGGAATTTGATCGCTTAACTGTTGTATTTTTTTCAGTCTAAAATATATCACCTGATCTATCTTTGTGTTATTGTTTAGTTAATTAAAATTTGATAATCCTCAACTTCGCGTCCTGATTGCCGGTCATCCAAGATGGCACCGGCATGTAGCGAAACATCATAGGGGACACTTGTCAAATATATGAATAAATGGCGAAATAGATACTTGGCGACACCCTTTCAGATAGACCAGTATTGGAAAATACTACGTCAACAGGCTGAGCGGCAACTTAAACTGGGGCAGGGAGCGTCTGGTTCGGCGGATCAGGCGCTGTTATCCATGAAGTTGCAAAAAATGCATCATGAGTTGAGCGTGCAAAAGATCGAACTCGAAATGCAGAACGAAGATCTATGCCGCACCCAGGAGCAGCTGAGGAGTACCAGCGAGCTATATTGCCATTTGTATGAGCAGGCCCCGGTCGGCTACATCAGTATGGATGCCACTGGTGTGATCATCCATTCGAACCTGACAGCCTCAAGTTTGTTAGCGGTCTCTCCGCAGACGCTGCTGGGGCAGCCGTTCACGCGCTTCATCTTCGAGGATGACCAGGATATCTTTTATTTCTTGCGGCGGCGCCTGTTCGACGGTGATACGTCCTGTTCCTCTGTGCTGCGCATGAGAAGGGAAGGCGCGGACCCGTTCTGGGCAATGCTGGAGGCCAAGGTTACGCAAAAGCACTTTGCGCCCGGCGTCGTATTGTTGGTTTTGAACGATATCAATGAACGTACCGTGGCCGCCACGAAGTTGCGCACCAGCGAGGAACGTTTTCGCGGGGCGTTTGAAAACTCTTCTGTCGGCATGATTATGGCAGATATGCATGGCACCTGGATCAAGGTTAACCAGGCGCTGTGCGAGATGCTGGGCTACTCCGAGCCGCAGCTTTTAACAATGGGATATCTTGGTCTGACGCATCCTGACGATCTGACTGCCAGCATAGAGCATGCGCAGCGCCTGTACCGCGGTGAGTTGTCTCATTATCGTATCGAGAAGCGTTACTTGCACAGGGATGGTCATGCAGTCTGGACTGTACTGAGCGCTACTCTGCTGCGTGACGCATCTGGGCATGCCCAGCAGTATGTCGGTATGGTGGAGGATATCAGCATCCGCAAGCTGGCATTGCGTGCGCTGGAACTATCGCATGAGAAACTGCGAAAGCTCGTTGCACATCAAGAACATACCAAGGAGCAAGAGCGGATTCGAATCGCGCGGGAAATGCATGATGAATTAGGCAGTGTCTTGAGCGGTATCAAGGCGCAGATATCGGTTGCCCTTTTTCAGGATCAACAGAATGGGGGAGCACTGCAGTCCAGACTGACGGATGCCTGTACCTTGCTCGACACCGCAGCCGACACCGTGCGCAAGGTGATCACCGAATTACGGCCCAGTGTTCTTGATCAACTCGGTGTATGGGCGGCACTGGAGTGGCATGCTGCAGAGGTAGCCTCGAGAGCAGGGCTGGTATGCCAGGTTTGTATTGATACGGAAACGGCTTTGTTGGACATCGATCCTGAGCGCAGCACGGCATTGTTTCGTATCCTGCAGGAGGCGTTGACCAACGTCTTACGTCACGCAAACGCGACGCAGGTCAATATTCGTATCCATCATGAACAGGGAGCGATCACTCTGGAAATAGAGGATGATGGCAAGGGGATTGACATGGATATCCTATCAACATCCAGCTCATGGGGGCTAACAGGCATGGCCGAACGAGCACGCCATTTTGGCGGCGATATCCGCTTCATTCCTCTCGAACATGGAACACTCGTTATGTTGCGCTTGCCATTGCAGGTGGACATATGACATCCCGGAAAATTCGCGTCTTGCTTGTGGATGACCATATTGTCGCTCGTAAAGGCATTCGTTTGATGCTTGGCATGGATGACGGCATAGATGTCGCGGGGGAGGCCGAGACTGCGCATGCTGCGCTGGATTTGCTACAGTCGCAACCGTTCGACGTCGCGATCATCGATATCGGCTTGTCGGATCAAAATGGTTTGCAGTTGCTCAAACGCCTGCGGCGCGAGTGGCCACGTCTTGCCGTGTTGATGCTGTCCATGTATGCCGAGACAGTGTATGCAGTGCGGGCATTGCGGTATGGTGCAGCCGGTTACTTGACCAAGAACAGCAGTGCCGCAGTCCTGGTCGGGGCAGTATACAAGGCCGCGGCCGGGGGGAAATACATTACCCCGGCTGTGACGGAGAAGATTGCAAATATGATTGGTGGCAGCGCGCTGAGCTGCTATGAGAAGTTGTCGGACCGGGAGTTGGAAGTATTGCGTTTGCTGGCGGCAGGTGAAGATCTCGGCAGCATCGCGCAGATGTTGCATTTGAGTCCCAATACTATTGCTACCTATCGAACCCGCTTGCTGGAAAAAACGGGCGCCAAGAATAATGTGCAACTTACCCGCTTTGCCATAGAAAATGGCATAGGCCCGTCAATTCTCGGCGATAGCTAGATGGGTAATGGATGACATCCTTCACCTGGAATGACGCCATCTGTGATGCCGCCCAAATGCGACTACGGTTGAGCATAACTGTATGAAGCGCTTGGCAATGCCTGGGGCAGATTCAGATGTTGGGCCAGCGCGAAGGCGATACAGTGACTTGAAATGCAAGCTGATGGTGGTGTGCGTATCGGCGCGCCGCGCTTGAAGGCAGGATGGTATGAGGGTTCAATGATTGGCCGTTGCTTTTGAGCTGAGGGGCTGTCTTGCCTTGGCTTTGCGCAACAATGTTGTGGCGATATCTTGCCCTTCGATGTCGTCGTCGTTGGCGATTGTTTCGATGGCGCCGTAATCGCATATACGCAGATTCTTGCCATCTGTGTCAATCCAGCCATTTTTCCTGAACTTCGACATCAAGCGGCTGATGCTTTCCATGGTCAGCCCCATATAGTTGCCTATGTCTTCGCGTGACATGAGTACTTGAAAGTGGCTACTTGAGTATCCTCTCGCGGCATAGCGCGCTGACAGGTCAAGCAGGAAAATGGCGAAACGCTGTTCGGCCCTGCTACCCAGGAAGCGCATAATGCGTTGCTCGCGATTAATTTCATCGCTCAGCATCCTGTGGAAGTGCTGCTGCAGTACCGGGACTTCAGCGCATAGTTCTTGCAGGCGCAGGAAAGGAACTTCACAAACTTCGCTGTCTTCGAGCGCCATGGCATTGTTGTCCTGGAAACCGCTGCTGATCGCGCTCATCCCAAGTAACTCACCAGCCATATGGAAGCCGGTGACATGCTGTTTTCCACGCATATTATCCTGAAATGTCTTGAACTGGCCGCAATGAATAATATACAAGTTTTGAAATGGTTCGCCGACACGGAAGAGCAGATCGTTCCGTTCTATCCAGCGACGTTTGCCGATGATCTTGTCGAGTTGCGTTATATAGCGCTCATCCAAACCGGACGGTAGACAACGAATCCGGGAGCTGCATTTAGCGCACGTACTGGTTGGAGAATGGGAGGTCTCTCGTAACGAGAGCAAAGTGTGGAATGTGTTCATTTACTTCCCCAGTCCTGGCAAGTGGTGTCAAGGAGTTGATTTTTCTTCTGATTCCCTCTTGACATAGTATGTGCGCGGATGTGTTCGCCCGATATAAGATAAAGACCTAGCTTTGCGTAGTGATTTATCTGGTGCGTTGATGTGGGGGATCACCTACGGACGGCAAACAGCGGGCACCAGATTTCATGACTGTTCATCGCTCCGATGTTTTGCTGGACCAACTTGATTGTCCTTGCATGCATGTCCTTCCGATGGCATGGAAGCATCCGTTGACGTGGTTGCCAGTTCAGCGGAAAATAAAATGCTGTTTTTCACTGAATGGATGCGGGCTATGGAAGCGGAAGGCATTCGTGTGCTGTTGGTTGACGATCATGCCATAGTGCGCAATGGCGTCGGCTTAATGCTGAGCATGGCACCAGACATCCGCATCGGCGGCGAAGCAAGGAATTTTCAGGAAGCCGTTGAGCGTGTCGCCAGCGAGGAATTTGACGTTGCCCTGGTGGATATCGTCATGCCTGGCAAGAACGGCCTGGAGCTCTTGAAATCGTTGCGTGTCGTGAAGCCCGGCATGGCCGTACTGATGCTGAGCACATATTCAGAGGAAGTCTACGCCTTGCGTGCACTGCGCCTGGGAGCGGCAGGTTACCTGACCAAGGATGTGTCGACGGGCATCTTGATCGAGGCAGTGCGCAAGGCGGCATCCGGTGGCCGGTATATCAGCGCAGCGTTGACGGAGCGGCTGACAACGCTGATCGGCAAGAAGGGGGCGAGCGGGGCGCATGAGGCGTTATCGGAGCGTGAAATGGAGGTTTTCCTGCTGATTGCCGCAGGCGAATCGCTGGTACGCATCGGGGCAATGCTGCAGCTGAGCCCCAATACTGTGACGAGTTACCGTGCGCGCATTCTGAGCAAGATGGAGATGTCTTGCAACGCTGAATTGACGCGCTATGCGCTGGAGCATGGCATGCTGTAAGCGGGAATGGTGTCGCAGGAGTACCGTGATATCAGGCTACCATTTTTTCGATGGAAATACCGCCGCTCATTGTCTGCTCCATGAGCGCCAGCCGACGTGTGGCGCATTACTTTTCCATCAGCACTCATGGAGAGCTGAAGAGGAGACGTCTCCTTGGGCGTGGCTGTGCATCACGGCGGAAGACGCTTTTGATGGGGACGCTGCTCCCTAGCGCCGGATCTGGTTGGATTACGCAGCGCGGAGCACCAGTACCGGCACCGGACTGTGTAACAATACTTTGTGGGTTTCGCTCCCTAGCAACACGTCTTTCATGCCGAACTTGCTATGGGGTGCCATCGCGATCAAGTCGCAGCCATTTTCCTTGGCAGCGTCGAGTATTTTCTGATGAGGGTGATCGGAGCGTTTCAGAATAGTGGTGCATTCGACACCAGCTTCGCGTGCACGCTCAGTGATGAAATTGAGTATCCTGCCACCAGCGGCGACACTATCTTCCAGGTAGCTGCCACGCGTCGCTTCGAGCATGTCGGGATCCGGAGTCAAGACGTGAAAGTCGGGTACTACATGTATGCCGGTGATGCGGGCGCCACAGGAGCATGCCAGCGCGATGGCTGAAAGAATGGCCGGCCTGGAAGCTGGCAAGCCATCGGTGGGGACGAGTATGTGTTTGAACATATTGCTCACCTTCTATTTTTGACGGGGAATGAGAATGTGGCGCTGATACTCTGGCACAACCATGATCAGGATCAATCCAACGTGCATTGACAACCGTAATAGTTGTCCATCGTATGTCAATGCTCATTCATGGTGCCATGGCGATGTTTCCGATACTCAGAATGTTGCATGTGCCAGTGTGCTTTCAGGCGTCGCCTGAGATGGAGCATATTGCCCCGCAGCGATCTGCTTCAAGGCTGGCATGTCGAGCAACTGAAGATGACGATGTCTCACTGACAGGATGCCAAGCCGCTGCAGGCGGCTTAGCAGTCTGGCGATGGTTGCATGGGTCAGACTTAGATAATCCGCAACTTCTTTACGCGATAACACGAGGTCCAGGTATGGCCCCTTGCCATTTTGTTGTGTCTCTTTCCAAACCAGCTGCAACAGGAACTGAGCGAACTTTTGTTCTGCGTGGTGATATCTGAGCAGGAGAGTAAGGTCTTGCAGTCGAGCCAGTTCCTTGCTCAGCATCTGTTCCAGGCGCAAGAACAGTCCAGGAAAGTGCTGGCCCGTTTCTACCAGCTGTACATAAGAAAACTCGCATACTATGCTGTCGCAGACAGCTGTCGTGGTATCCGTATAGTGCTTAAGGCTAATGCTGTCGAGTCCCAACAAGTCGCCATTACCTGACAGTCTGGTAATGCACTGCTCTCCTCGATGGTCCAATTGATAGGATTTAAACTGGCCATGGCGAATGGCATACAGGCGCCCCAGTACCGGTTCATGTATGCTTTGCAGGGTTGCCCCCCGCCGTAGGTGATGCTGCTGCAGTATGAATCCTTCGACCTTGGCGCAGTCCGTATCGTTCATGCCTGCAGGCAAACATCGTTCGCGGGCGTGGCAATCGAGGCATGAGAAGGGCTTCGTCCCGTCATCAGTGAGATGGGCTGCCGTGGACATGTGTCAACTCCCCATAGAGTGGCTAAGCGAGCGGTTGCCAGTCGCCAGCGCCATTTGTTCAAGTGCTGGCAGATCCGTGATAACGATGTCCCGGTTTTCAAGCAAAATGAGGCCCGCCAGTTTGAAATGGTGCAGGAGTCTGCTGACACTTTCCGGGGCAAGGTGCAGATAGTTGGCGATGTCGGGGCGTGACATCGGCAAGCGATAGCGTGTCGGCGCGTCGCCCTGTTGACCATACTGCCGGGCAAGACGTAGCAAGAAGGTGGCGAGGCGCTGTTCCGCAGGACTGCGATATAGTTGTAGAGAGGTATTGCGGATATCCAGAATATTTTGACGGATGAGACTATGGAACAAGAGCGGCTGCTGGCGCAACGTGGCGTAGCCAATCTCGCACACTTCACTGTCCTCCATCGCGATGGCCGTACAAAGATGTTTTGTCTGCCCAATACTATCGAGTGCCAGGAAGTCGCCGCATACAGGAAAGCAGGTGATTTTTTGTGCACCAGTTCCATCGGCGCGGTAGTGCTTGAAACTTCCGTAGCGTACGGCAAATACGCATTCGGCAACGGGATCGCCGGCACGATACAGGAACGCCTTGCGTCGTACCCGGTTGCAGCGACCATCGATTCGCTCACTGTCAAATTGACGCACGCCGAAGGCGCGAGCCGAATGGGCGGCGGGGGCTGTGTCGTTGTGCATCATTCCTCCTGGGCAGGCGAGTCAACTATACTGACCCTGTGTTGATGTGGCGCTTGACGGGAACAGTTCGTGCATCCGCGGCGGCGGGCAGGCGGCTATTGTTACTCTATTTGTTCGGCGCACTGACTGCGCCAAGCGCCTGTTGCAGACCTTGCGCCTGATTGTTGCTCACATGGTCGCTGAGCACGTCGTTGGCCGACAACTTCCTGTGATAGTAAGCATCTGTCATTTTTTCATCGTAGCGGATGTCATCCACGCTCACGGCTGCCACATCGGCAAAGATCCCTCTTGCGCTTGACCAGGCAATCACGTCTCCTTTGCCAATTGACCCGCGGGCAACCCTTTTCCAATTGGCGACAGTTAGTCCCGTATCGGCACCCATGGAGAAATTATTTCGCTGCGTGAACCGCTGAATGGCCTTGTCATTGAGCAGGACGAAAGCGAATGGTCCCGCTACTGCACCTACTTGCAGTCCGACACTGAGCTCTCCCAGAGTAAAAAATGCGGGGGAGCTCCATTTTCCGTCCTCGCGTTTGCGCAACAGGACGCCGGTACCGCCGCTCGCGCCGATGGCCAGTGCAGCGCGGCGGTAGGATGGAAGAATGAATATGCCCGTCGACCACTGTATTGCTTCGGCCATCACAGGATCTTTCGCCAAAATGACGATGGCAGTGCGTGCCTCATCTACATGCCGATTTGCCGCTGCTTCAAGCTGTGCTGCTGCTCTGTCCAGTTCCGTCGCGCGGGTATCCACCTGCTGGGATTGAACGATGGCCGGCGAACTGGCGAGCAAGGCGCCGCAAAGCAGTATCCCGACAGGTTTAATGTTGATAATCATGGCCGTTCTCCTGCTGACGTGTAGATAACTCCTTGCACACTACAGCCGGGCACAGGTTGCTTGCCATGATCTACATCAAGGTACCAAGGGAATATTTTTGCATAAGTAAAGCAATGCCCATGATTGTCCAAGGAATCTGGATGAGTATTCTGTGCATGTTGCAAGACTAAATTGTTTGTCTGCGATCGATTGCTGACATTTTTGACGAAGATCATTTGTCAAACAGACAAACAGTAGCTGGCGATTTATATTGAAACATGACGGACGAGAATGTCGCGTTCGCGTTAATGAGCAGTCAATAGCTTGACTAAGGAGAAGGAACCATGGCAAACCATCTGACCCATTTCGATCCGTTCCGCGACCTGGCCAGCATCGATTCCCTGCGCAACATAGATGACTTCTTCCGGGACATGGGTTTCAAACATGCACTCAAGGATTTTGTGCGGCCATCCCAGATTCGGATCGACGTCACTGAAAGTGACCAAGCGTATCGCGTCAAGGCCGAACTGCCAGGTTTTAAACTGGAAGAAATATCCGTGGATATCGATGGCAATCGCGTTTCGATCTCTGCTGAGACGAAGCAGGAGAACTCGGAGACGGAGGGCGAGACGATGCTTCGTCGTGAGCGTTACGTCGGGCAATATTTCCGCAGTTTTTCGCTGGGACAAGATATCGATGACGCCAAGTCCGTTGCCAAGTATCGTGACGGTGTGCTTGAGTTGACACTGCCGAAACGAAAAAATAGTGCGGTGAAGAAATTGATCATTGGTTCTTGATGAGAAATATACCAGTCATGCGCGCAGTTATGCATGTGCACTAGCCTTGATGGACTATCGTCTGCAGTGCAAAATGGGGAGTAAGGTATGCGCGCGCTGGTGTATGAAGTTCCAGGCAATCCGGTACTGTGGAACAAGCCAATTCCAGTAATACGGTTTCCGACTGATGCTATCGTCCGGATAAGCAAGACCACGATCTGCGGAACTGATTTGGATATCCTGAAAGGGAAAGTGCCCACTTGCCTTCCGGGCACAACCTTGGGCCATGAGGGCATAGGCGTGATTGATTCGGTGGGCAGCGCTGTCACGGGTTTTCGCCCCGGTGATGGTGTGCTGATTTCCTGTATCAGTTCCTGTGGCCGTTGCGAGTACTGTCAGCGTGGCATGAGTTCGCACTGTGTCGATGGGGGCTGGATCCTGGGGCATAAAATTGATGGCACTCAGGCCGAGTATGTGCGGATTCCTTTTGCGGACACGAGTCTGTACAGGATTCCACCCGATGTCGATGAAGATTCCTTGGTCATGCTTAGCGAAATTTTGCCAACAGGTTTCGAATGTGGCGTGCTCAATGGCAATATCCAGCCTGGCAGCAGCGTTGCGATCGTGGGGGCCGGTCCTGTCGGCCTGGCCGCATTGATGACCGCCCAGTTTTTCGCTCCATCCAGCATTATCATGGTCGATGTTGATCCACATCGTCTTGAAATGAGTCGCCAGTTTGCTGCAAGTCACACGGTGCGGGCAGTTGAGCGCGCAGCCGTCATCGCAGTATTGGGGCTGACCGGTGGACGCGGCGTTGACACGGCGATAGAGGCGGTCGGGACTCCCGCCACGTTCAAATTGTGTGCAGATATCGTTGCGCCTGGCGGTACAGTCGCCAATGTGGGGGTGCATTATTGGCCGGCAGATTTGCATCTGGAACAACTTTGGTCGAAAAATATTACTATCACTACTCGTCTGGTGGACACCACCACCATCCCACAGTTGTTGATGGCGGTGCAGTCCGGACGACTCGATGTATCAGGTCTGATTACACACCGCTTTATGCTGAAGGACATCGTCGACGCCTATGCATTGTTTGCTGATGCGCTTGGTGCACGGGTATTGAAAGTCATTATTGCGGCCAATCATGTATGTTGAGCGGATACTCACCAACATGTTTGACACACCATCGCGCCTTGGCTGCCCGGGCGTCTGCGGCAATCGGCGGAACGGTCGTGTAGCGTGAAATGGAGGCGAGGTGAGTAGAACTGTGCAGGAGAGTGAGCTTTTGCCATTGATGGGACCGGCCTCGTTTGAACTGGATGCCGACATCAATGTACTGGGTATGGCCCTGATTGAAATACTGAAGCTGCGCGGTTCGCAGCGCGAATTCAGCGAACGCGAGCTCTCGTGGTACAGGCTCTCGCGTTTACTGTGGGCCGCAAACGGCTGCAATCGTGAGACTTCAGGCCATAGAACTGCACCTTCTGTCTGTAATGCGCAGGAAATTGATATTTATATTGCGATGGCAAGTGGTCTATACCGCTATGATGCGCAGGCGCCGGCACTGATGCAGCAAAGTTCCGTCGATATGCGGGCGTTGACCGGCAAGCAGGATTTCGTTGCCAGGGCTCCGGTCAATCTGCTTTATGTCGCCAATTTGTCGCGCATGCCTCCCGAGGAGCAGGCCAAACAGTTACTCTTTGCCGCACTTGATGTCGGCCATATCAGTCAGAATGTTTACCTGTTTTGCGCCGCAGAAGGATTGGCTGCCGTTGCGCGCGGATGGTTTGATCAAGAAGAGCTTGCTGAAGCCATGGCATTGACGGCGGGACAGCATGTGATGCTGGCGCAATCTGTTGGCTATCCTCTGGTTTCGCAGGCGCTGTCGCCGCCTGCCTCTCTGTGAGAAAATGCAAGCATGCACGCAGTTACCGAGCAAGTGCTTAGTGCGACAACAGCAGCGGTACTCTGCTCTGGCTTAGCAAGCTATGCGTGGTGCCACCCAGTATCCATTCATGGAAGCGGCTACGGCCATACGCACCCGCGACAATCAGGTCAGCCCCACTATTCAGCGCGCG
Organism: Janthinobacterium sp. BJB304; assembly: GCF_002735765.1. Classification (NCBI taxonomy): domain Bacteria; kingdom Pseudomonadati; phylum Pseudomonadota; class Betaproteobacteria; order Burkholderiales; family Oxalobacteraceae; genus Janthinobacterium; species Janthinobacterium sp. BJB304. The sequence goes on along the minus strand of NZ_PDZN01000007.1, from coordinate 177,831 downwards.
ACTACACAGAGTGGTAGCAGACTCAGTGACATTGTCGTGGCAGTTCACTTCAACCGGGATCCCGTGGCGAAGCAGATAGCGCGCCAGGTCCGCTCCAGGCTCGTCGCCGTGCTGCTTCCCCACATGTGGATTGAGTACCATAATCTGCACACGTTGAGCGCGCAGCAACAGGGGCATGGCTCCAGCTACAGCGCGGCTCGCTTCAGGACTTGCATTCCAGCCAATGACGATGGAGCGCCCGGGAACTGCTACCGGCCCATCGCCATCCGGGATAACCAGCAGGGGCCGGGGGCTGTGCATTGCGAGATACCCGGGCAGCCGTGTGGACCAGATGAGGCCTGGATCGCTCAGATCGCTTTGGCCAGTCACAATCAGGTCGCAATAGAGCGACTGCAGTATCAATGCGTCGGCAGCATGACTGTCTTGAAAACGCGTTTCGTACGACGCCACGCCCAAGCGGCGACAATGACCATCGAATTGCCGAAGTTGTTCCTGGGCTGCTTTGCGCATCGGTTCATAGTCGAATTGCAACAGGGGAGTGAGTGCCGCTACACCATACACAATATAGTCGAGTTGCGCGCCACCGCTGGCTGCCGTGCCGATCAGGTGGGCCCCATATTCCTGCGCCAGTGCGGCCGCGACTTCCAGGCGTCGTTCAAAGCCGGAAAACTGGTCGGCATACATGAGAATGGTTTTGTACATGGCCGACTCCCGGGAAGGTTGCATTCGAACGGTAGGACCAAGTTACTTGATTCATGTTGCGTTGTCAGGGTATTAATTGATCCTGATCATGTAATATTGACATTTAATGCCTTTCCGGAAGAATGGCCACGTCCGTCAGTTCTACACAGATCGTATACGTGGGCATGCCGTTGGGGCGATCATGACAAGCTGGCGCACTGCCAGTGTCGTGCCCCGGACAGGCAGTGCGCGTCGTGGCGGGGCGTTAGCGCTGCTGAAGCGCCATCCTCGCATTGCGTAGTTTCAGGCGCTTTATCCACCAACCGTAGTCGCACAGTTTTTCGGCGCTTTCCGCTTGCTCTTGCTTGCGCCTGGTGAATTCCCGTATTGTGATGTTACATGGCGGTAGGACGTGCTGCGCCACACAGTATGCCCATACAACTTCGATTGGTTCACGCTCCAGCAATTCTTCGCAGATCAGTGCATGCCGTAGCGCTTCATCTACTGTCACGTCCGTGTATTCCGCCTCGGTGCAAAGGGAAACTGCGCCGTGTACACGTTGTCCAATGTCGACTGGACGGACAGTATCGTGAGGCAAGTGCGAGCAGGCGTTCATATTCTCGATAACCGCCGGGAGCCGCGCTGCAGGACCAGCGGGGAAGATCATGCGTGTTGGATTGGTTGCATGTCTAGGATACGGCAATTTTTTGCAACTCGTCAGAGTAGTCGGATACCGTTGCATTGGCACTTTCCAGTATGGAGTTTTGCATGTCAAGCATGATCTTGAACAAGTTTGACCGGTAAACATTGTTGGCCGAAACATGTGGTTTCAGATAACCAAATCCCAATTCGCAACGGCGAGCCAGACTACAGTTTTGCATGCACAGCAGCATGGTGTCTATGTTGGCCTCCGACAATTCCTGAGCGTAGCGGATATTCAGACGAGATATCTCGGTACTACAGTCGAGCGTGTGCTGCGCTATCGCGTTGTAGCGATTCATCAGGGAATGCTTCGTGTCCTGGTGGAGTTGTTCGGGCGTGTTGGTGTTTACATCAGGCATAGTTTTCTCCAGATTGGTCGGTCGTGACATGAAAAAACGGTATCAAAGTAGTGAGGTGTCAACTGATTTAGTTTAGGGGTTCAAGTTGAAAATAGAAAAAGTACAAATGACATTTATCAAACGGCTGGGTAATTTCTATTGAGGAGGCCGCTCATGTTGCATTGTTGGATAACGCGATCCGTGTCCGTTACCAGCAGCCCTAGTGAGACATCAGCACCGGCAGTGTCATCGACCGCAGCAGCGTGCGCGTGGCGCCGCCAAGCACTATTTCATTCCAGCGAGGATGGCCATAAGCGCCCATCACCAGAAGGTCGGCATTCAGCTTTTCCGTCAGTGATAGCAGGGCTTCACCCACTGACATACCGAGTGCGGCCGTGTGTGCCAAGACCTGGACCTGAATATCATGGCGCGCAAGAAATATGGCAATATCGGCACCAGGTTTTCCCGCATGGATGCTGGACTGTGGAGATGGATTGAGCATGACTAAAGTGACGCGCTGGCTGTGGCGTAGCAGCGGCAGCGCATCGGCGACGGCGCGGGTGGCCGCCCGGCTGCCGTCCCAGGCGACCAGCGCGTGCTGATCCAGATGCAGGTAGGTGCCCGTGCATGGCACAATCAGGACCGGCCTGCCGGAATGAAGGGCCACATGTTCGGGCAAATCCGGGGGCAGGCCGCTGTCGTCGTGGTCTGCGCTGCTTTGGCTCAGCACGAGCAAGTCGGCCTGCCGTGCCTGCAGTATCAGGTTCGTTTGGATATCATGGTCGCTCAAGCGTCGCTCGCAGGATACATCGAGAGATCGGGAATGGGTGTCAAAGCGCTCGAGTGCTCCTATTATGCGGCGGCTGGCCTCATACAGGTTCGACAGTGGCGCCGTTGCAGTACCGATCAGGTGGGCCTGCTGACTGCGGGCAATTATGCCTGCCAATACGGTACGTTCGTGAGCCTGAGGCGTTGCATCAACATGGACAACGATCGTTTTATAGTTCATGGCGGGCACCTGTTGGATGGATGAAGGCAGCCTAACAAATTCCGCGCGAAAAAATCATGATTTACATCATGTAGTTCCCCACAATTAATGACGTCGTGGGTCAAGTGACTTCAAACAAATCGGTGTGGCCGAAACCCAGTTCATAGTTCAGTACGGAGATCACGCTGGGAGTGATGCGCACAAATACCAAGCCGGGCCACGGTGGCGCAGCGTTTGCATTGATGAGCTGTCGCAGTTGTGGGAAATGAAACAGCAACAGGTCGGCTACATGTGCCGTTTCGTCGGCCTCATGGACAAGGATGGCATTGCCTGCCATCGACAGGCCCCGGATATGATCCCAGTCCTGATAGGGTGGGGTAATGGTCAGAGAGACCTTGTCATGTTGGCGGATATTGTGCGCCTTTTGACTGCCCAGACCAATGCACGAATACAGGATCAGATCGTCATGCACATAATTAATCACGGTCGCTTGCGGATAGCCATCCGGGCGCAGGGTGGCCAATGTCAGATCGTGCGCGGCGTCCAGCAGATCCAGAATGCGCTGGTGGTGGGGTGGGTCCAGTGGCGTCATGGCTGCTCCCGGAAGCAATGCATATGCGGCGCCAGGCGCCAGACCTTTCATATTAGGAAAGTGCAGCATGCTTTGCAACTTGCCGGGCCGTGATTACGCAATTAAAAACTATTTCTGGAGGGACGGCAGAGTTAACTTCGGCAAGATGGGGCACGCTCGAGTGGACTTTGTACTCGTTATGTTGATGCTTATCAAATCCATCCACAGACGATCCTTTGCTTGACCGTTAAAGTGAACGGGTCGTAGCTGGCAAATGCTGCTCTTTCTTGTTTAAGGTGTGTCATGAACCAACGTATCCATGAACTGCAGGCCAGGATCAGACAGCTGGAACACGAACTTGAGCAGGAGGTGAGGTTCCAGCGCAAGTCAGTCAACGGCGGATTGACGCCGTGCCGACTTTTGCTGGCACGTACGGGATACGACCAGTGGCAGCGCCAGAGGACTGGGCTGATCCCCTACCTGAGGCAAGTGCAATGGCGCCATATCGTGTTGCTTTCGCTCGTCTATATGCCAGTCATTCCGTTGTTTTTGCTGGATCTGGCGGTCAGTCTCTACCAGCTTGCCTGTGCCCCCCTGTGTCGTATCCCCCGCGTGCGACGTTATGACTTTTTTGTGTATGACCGCAACGATCAGGCGTATTTGAATGTGCTGGAGATGCTCAATTGCCAGTACTACGCCTACGCCACTGGCTTACTCGCGTATGTGCGTGAAGTAGTGGTTCGTACCGAGCAGTACTGGTATACGATCAACCATCCGGCGAGTATCGCACTCATGCATGCCCGTTCCGGGCAGGGCATTGATTATGGCGATGCGGCTGCCTATCCCGGGGAACTGGATCCTGCTTGCCGACCTCGCTAAACGAGGGACGTGATGACCTGGAAAAAACGGTTGTCATTTGTGAGCCGGCGTTCATACTGCCGGTCTGATGTGGTCAATACTCCTCTTCGCATGTCCTGACCATGAGCAAGGTACGAAAGTGGTTAAGACCAAGTTGTTATTGATGGTATTTTCGATGGTATCGAACAACAATAGCTCAAAAAATCCAAGAAAAATCGGTAACTTGACTACCTTATTGATAATCGAGTGCGAATTATTTAAATCAAGATCTGTGGAAGTTTCGCCGATGTTCAAGTCTGTGAGATTTTCTGAAGCGCACTGATTCTGGCCAGAAACATGAGCAGTCGATGCCTGTAATGGAAATGCTGAACATTGCCAAAATACCTATGAGGTTTTATTTTTTTAGCTTCATATGCTTGTGATACTTTCGGTAAAACTTGGGCAAACTTGGGGCAATGGAAGATGGCTTCAGATCGCTTTAGCGCAAAAGATACCGAAAGTTACCAATTTTTCCCGTGCGCTGTCGTAGGCTATTGTGATCTATGGTTACTTTGTTTCTAATTCGAAACTTGCACTTCCCACCAAATTTTTCGTTTGTATTCAATGACTCAGGATGTCATCTTTTGTCTGAATAGGAACTTGGGGCAAACTTGGGGCAATAGGATTTTCCTCCTGATCTTGCCCCCGTATATCAAGCAGGATTACGCCTATCATATCTCTTCCTTGCTCTCAAAGCCTAAGCCACGCATGTCGTCTGCTATCGGCCGGGCGGAAACGGTCGGTCGCGACCTTCAGCAGTCCCTGCAAGTTCATATTTTTATCTGGACGAACAATAAAGTCGGACATCCTAGACGGCACATTTTGCATTGCAGCGCCAGTGCCGTCAGAGCCCCGCCAGACGGGATATCAATCTGCCCGGCCCAAGGCGCCTCGTTCCACCGAGCGGCGGGCGTCTCCCGTGTTAATCCGTGTCAACTTGGCGGATTGCGCGCCGTGACGATCCATGCCGCGCCGTCGATCATCACCGAGCGCTCGCCGGGGCGGCCCGCGAAGACGGTACGGACGGCGACCGCAGCACGGGCACGGATCTCATCGGGCTGAGCGGCGATTACGCGCGACAGCGGGCCGACCTCGAGCGCCATCTTCACCGCGTCGTCGATCGCAGCGTCCCGCGTTCCGCCCTCGCCGAACGGGACGGAAGCATCGAAGGGTGCGATAGCGATATCGGTGAAACCGGCTGCCGTCAGGATGCGCGTCACCCGATCCCGCTCGCCGAACGAAAACGGGCCGGGCGCTTCGGGATCGGGCGGCGCGGTCAGCGCGACGATGCCCTGTATCGCGCCCATCGGCAGGCGCATCCATTCGTTCTCGGCCGCGCCGCGCCAGCAGACGAAAGCGACCCGCCCGCCCGGCCGCAGCGCGCGTCGCATATGGGCGAACGCCCCTATTGGATCGCCGAAGAACATCCCCCCGAAACGCGAGAACAGGATGTCGAACGCGCCTTCGGGCAACTCGGCACTGCTGGCGTCGGCTACCAGGAACTGGGCCGGCGTATGTTGTGGCGTAAGCGTGCGTGCGCGGCCGATCAGCGCTTCGGATATGTCCACGCCCAGCACTTGCCCCTGCGCGCCGACGCGGGCGGCCAGAGCCAGACTCGACGCGCCTGCGCCGCAGCCGACGTCCAGCACGCGCTCGCCCGTCGCGGGCGCGGCGGCTTCGATCGCGGCTTGGCCGAACACCGCCACCATGGCATCAAGCCGGGCCTGGTTTGCGACCCAGCGCTCTCCGCTTTGATCCTTCCAGTCGGCGACCTGATAGGCATTTTGCTCTGTCATGCTATCTCCTTGTTCTGATTTGTTCTTGACTAGACCCCTTTTGTCGAGGCCGGGGGGAATGACACGAGTCGGCCCCACGCCGCGATCCGTTCCGCGATCGCCTCGGGGGCCTCGATGTGTAGGAAGTGGTCGACGTCGGGGGACGACCTCCATCGCGTGCCGTGCGGCGAACCGATGGCCGTCCTCGACCTGCGCGGAGAGGATCTCATGAACGTGAGTGGGTGAGGAATTGCGAGCGCGGCCGCGCGTTCGATCTGCTCCGCCGCCAACCCCGACAGCAGCGCTCCCGGATAGATGACGGGCGGAGGGATGCGTACACCGGCGCTGTCGGGTTCGATGGCCATGCTCATCACAAATCTGTGCTTTCAGACCAGCATCGACTGCTGAGCGGAGATACCCGCCGTTGCGCCCTGCGATATTGCCGTGGTGACCGAGGCCATGGCTGGGTTTGCAAGATCGCCGGCGGCGTAGATGCCGGGTATGCTGGTTTCGCGGCGCTCGTCGACCTTGAGGGCGATGCCCAGGGGTGTATTGACTGTAGCGAGGCCCAGTGATTCATGCAGGCTTGCGGACGGCTTGTTGCGCGGATGCGCGAACAGGATGTCGACCGCGACATTGGTGGCGGTATCGAGCTTGACAGTGGCATTTTGGCCTCCGTGTCGGGCGATTTCCGTGATCCTGCCATCGACGATAGGTATGTTGCGGCGCGCCAGATCGGCCCGGATATCGGGTGGAATGTCGTGACCATCGGCGAAGACCGTCAGCGTCTCGGTCCAATCGTGGTACAGCCTGACATAATTGTGCGACTGCGGACCGGACCAGACGAGGCCCCAATGCTGGCCGGCGACTTCAAAGCCGTCGCAATAGGGGCAGGGCACAATGGATGTGCCCCAGCCTTCGGCGAAGCCCGGGACATCAGGCATTTGATCGACGACGCCATAGCTCAGGATCAGGCGACGTGCCCTTAGGCTTTCGTTATCGTCAGTGACGACGCAGAAATCGTCGATTGCACCGGAGATGCTGTCGGCACGGGCAGTGACCAGCCTGATCGTTGGATAGCGCGCCAACTGCTGCCGCGCCTCGACCAGGATGTCCAGCGGCGGCTTGTGATCGTGGCCGAGCAGACCATGCGAATGGCCGGCAAAGCGGTTGCGCGGCCGGCAACTGTCGAGGACCGTGACCTTGCGGCGGGCACGGCCGAGCTGCAGGGCGGCGGCGAGGCCGGCAAAGCTGCCGCCGATGATGATGACGTCATTCATGGTGATGGACTCCATGTGTGGATGAAGGGTGGGCAGGGCTTGGCGCGCAATAACCTGCTTAATGGGTTTGCACCTTTTGGATACTATGTGGTATCCTAATTAAAGAATTGGATACTGTCAAGTACTGGAATTTTTATGACTGAAAAAAATCAGGGCCGGCGCGGCCGGCCAACCAACGAGGCGCTTGGCCAAACGATCGCCGACGCCGCGTGCGAGCTTTTTGTGGAATTGGGTTTTCAAGCGACGACAATGGACAAGGTCGCCAAGCGGGCGAAGATATCCAAGCTAAGCATCTATCGGCACTTCGAGAACAAGGAGGCGCTGTTTAGCGCGGCCATCGCGGCCCGCTGCCATCAGTTTGCACCACAGGCCCTGTTTGAAGGCGTAGACGGTTCGGCCGAGGATCAGCTCATGGCGGTGGGATCATCTCTGCTTCACACGTTCTTGAACCCGGACGTCCGTCGTATCGAAGCCATGATCATGGCCGACAAGACGAATCAACAGTCGCTAAGCAAGCTACAATACGAAGCAGGCCCCGCCCATGTCATCGCCCAAATCGAGGCCCTGTTGCGTCAGTTTCACGCGAGGGCGGTTCTGAACGTGCCCGACCCTCTCCTGTCCGCCCGCTTGTTTGCCGCGCTGTTAAAGGGATCCGATCTGCTGATCATCGCACGCTTCAATGAAGCGATAGCGGAGGACAACAGCGAAATCGAATCCTATTGCCGGTCCGCAGTCGCCATGTTCATCGCCGCGCACGGTGGCAACGATCATGCGGGCGGATGCAGCTGATTGCTCCGGGCAGTTCATAGTAGCGGGAGGGGGGGCTTGGTGGTGCGAAAACTTGCCAGACAGTGCCAGGCTGAAAACGAAAGCAGCCCGCATTTAGGCGGGCTGAGAGGTGCTTTAGTGCTCTTTGGTGTCGGCTTATGCCTGACGCGGGACCATCCCACTCGATTACTGTTTGACTGACGGGTACATTAAACCACTGCACTGACTCGTTTGCCTCATCCGAAGTCGGGTAACTTATCTGAATGGCTGTTGACGAAGATGAGGCGAGCGAATTCGTTCGACAAATAGACCTAGATCGCGTGCGATGGCAATCGACCATTCGCATTTCGAGGGTACTCCGATGTACATGTAGTAGTCGTAGCCAAAGTGGACACACGCCTTGCCTGGCACGACGAGTTTTCCCCAGGCCTCTTCGCGAAGGACGGTAATCCCCCATTTTTAGATTGCACTAAAAGTAGAGGTTAAGCGGCCATGGCAAGCTTCTGTTTTGGCGTGATACCGTCAGGTGCCATGTCGCGCCGGCCGTGAGCGCAACTCCACCGCCATCGTGCAAAGTGCCCGATCTGGCCGAGCGCACGAAGCAGATGACGGGCTAGTTTATCTTAGCCAACGGTGCTGTTATAGCTCTCAGAAGCAGGTGCTCTGCTGTTGCCTCAGCCAGCTATGCAATCCTTCGCCGGCGATCATGGCTAGGGAAGGCCTGCTTTTGCGTGAGCGTGGCAGGAGTCTCTGCGGGGCAGGGGACATAGACAGGCCAGAACCGACCTCGTCGGTGGATTAGGCTGCTACGAGATCGCACGCGAGGAACTTGCTAGAACACCCAGACCCAACACGACCCATCGTTTTTTCATCTTTCAAGAACTATGAATCAGAAGAGTTTAAGCGACGGATGGCAATTCCCCCCTTCCAAAATGAGTGTCAGCAACTGGATTGCGAATTAAACGGTGGTCACGAGACGCTACCTTAGCCGTAAAAAATAATCCCCTTGAAAAATCGTCTTAACATTTTCTTCGGAGTCAAACATGAAAGTGATCTCTGGAAATTCAGAAAAACCATAGCGGACTTTGGTGGCATTCAGTTCATGAACGAATTTTCGCTGCAACCATTCATTAATGCCGTTTTCTTGATTCCATTGTACATCAATGTCATTTTGATAAAAAAATAAAACCACCAGTTCTCTATCCCACTCCTCTGACGTAGTAATCAATTCAGTATTCTTGAAGCTCACCCCTTTCAAGCGAGCAGCTAGAATAACTTCGTTCAGCGCAAGCTCAATGGCAGAATACGGTGGATATGGATGCTTCATATTGCTCCAAACTACGACGATGGCAAGTTACCAAATAAGAAAAATTGGAATGTGGCTCACCGCTGTGTACCACACCTTACTCGGTTCAGTCTCATTCACCAATATCGATGCCAAGACAAGAGAGACTAAGAAGGCCTAAGAAAATCTCCGAATATATCGCCAGAAAATAAGTATGCAGGCAAGCGAGAGAAACTCCTGGTGGATATCAGCACGGCGTTCGTAGCGGATGGGTAATCGGCGGAAGCGGTGTAATCAGCCCAGCGTGCATTCGACCACCCAGCGCCATTTACCCAGGCGATCGCGCGACTCAATGTGATTGCACAGCAACGCTTTACCCGCGCCCTGGCTCACATACATAAGCGATGACAAACGATTCGTATGGCTGCAGGCTGATGTGGTCGGTCAAGCTGTCACGGTGGGCATAGTTGCTGATCAAGCCTTGCCCGGCAATGCCGCTCAGCGTTGCCGGCAAATCCAGTTCGACGTGTTCGCCGGAGAAGTTGTTCACGACAACCAGCTGTTGGCTTCCCAAGCTGCGCCGGTAGGCGAATACCTGCGGGTGCTGCTCCAGCAACGGCAGGTATTTTCCGTAAACCATGACATCCCAGTGCTTGCGCAGTTCGATCAGCTTCTGGTAGTGGAAAAAGACCGAATCGGGTTGTTCCAGCGCGGCCGCGACGTTGATCTCGGGGTAGTTTGGATTTAACTTTAGCCATGGCGTGCCAGTACTGAAGCCGGCGTTGTGTGTGCTGTTCCACTGCATTGGTGTGCGTGCATTGTCCCGCCCGTTGGCGTGGATGCCGGCCATCATCGTCTCCGGTGACACGCCGGCGGTCGTGCGTTCGTGGTAGAGGTTGAGCGATTCGATGTCGCGATAGTCGTCGATGGAATCGAAACGGACATTGGTCATGCCTATTTCCTCGCCTTGATAGACGTAGGGGGTGCCCTTGAGAAAATGTAGCGCGGTGGCCAGCATCTTGGCCGACTCGACCCGGTAACGGCCGGGGTCACCGTATTTGGATACGGCGCGCGGCAGGTCGTGGTTATTCCAGAACAGCGAATTCCAGCCGGCATCGGCCAACTCGGTCTGCCATTTACTGATGACCTGCTTGAACTCGATCAGATCGAACGGCCGCGGCTTCCATTTTCCCTCCTTGGCATCGTGGGTCATGGTGATGTGCTCAAACTGGAAGACCATCGACAGCTCCTGGCGCGCCGGGTCGGAATACAGCTTGGCGGTCTCCGGGGTGGCGCTCCACGTCTCGCCCACCGACAATACATCGCGTGCGGCCAAGGTCGCTTGGTGCATTTGCTGCAGCAGCGGGTGCAGTTGCGCGCCGTTGGCGATAATCTGCTGGTCGACCTGTTTGCCGATGAGATCGATCACATCCATACGGAAGCCGCCGATGCCCTTGTCCAACCACCAGTTCATCATGCGATGCACCTCTTCCTGCACCTGGGAATTTTCCCAGTTCAGGTCCGGCTGTCGTTTCGAGAACAGATGGAAGTAATATTCACCGCTGGCGGCATCGTATTCCCATGCACTCCCGCCAAAATACGAACGTTGCTGGTCGGGCGGGGAGCCATCGGCGCCTGCATTGCGCCAGATGTAGTAGTCACGGTAGGGGCTATCCTTGGATTTCTTCGCCTCGACGAACCAAGCATGCTCGTCAGAGGTGTGGTTGACCACAAGATCCATCAGGATACGGATGTTGCGCTTGGCCGCCTCTGCGATCAACTGCTCCATCTCGGCCAATGTGCCGAATTCAGCGGCGATATCCTGATAGTCGGAGATGTCATAGCCGTTATCGTCCATCGGCGACCGGTACACCGGCGACAGCCAGATCAGATTGATTCCCAGATGTTGCAGGTAGTCCAGTCTGCCGATGATGCCGGCCAGATCACCGACCCCATCGTGATTGCTGTCTTGAAAACTGCGTGGGTAGATCTGATACACGACGGCGTTATGCCACCATTTCTTATCCAACATGATTATCTTTCTCGCTTATGGATTGGCAGCACTGTCTTGCAACGTGCCAAGGGATCGCCCGGAGGAGGGCAGATCCGATCTCGTCGTTGGGTCAGGCCGCTTTGAGATCTCACATCAGGTGCCTGGCAGGACACTCTGGCCACTCACACGATCCATCGGTTTTTCATCTTTCAAGAACCACGGATCAGGAGAGTCTAAGCCAATAGTGGCGATTCACCGCGTATTTCCCCGTGAGCTGCACCACTCCATCTACCGCAACTTTTCAGCAAGGTAGTGATCTGGCTGTTTATCGCGCTTGCTTGCGGACTCGGCGCAATCCAAGGCTTTTTTGGGGATGGCTTCGAGGCCTTGATGCGCGAGTTCCAGCAGCTCTATTTCGACGGTGCTGCCATTTTGCATGGACAGGCGCTTCACTGCGGAGGCAAGCACGGGGGGAAGTTCCAGAAAATTCAGGATTAGCGCCCCTCCGGCTGGCACTGGCGGTTCGATTTGCGTGCCTCTGGCTATGGGCAACGTTCCATGTACGAGCCAGGCCGTGCTAACGCCGAGGGCCGCGGCAATCTTCTCTGCCGCGTCCATTAGCAGGTTGGCCTTGCCTGATTCATAGCGATACAGTTGCGTGGGATTGATACCCGCCAGTTCGGCAAGCAGCACTTGTGAGATACGAAGATTCTCGCGGCAGCTTTTGAGGCGTTCAGAAACATGGGTGTTGCCAGACATACATATTGCCTTTCAATATACAACGTTCGTGAATGACGGGTTGTGACGCAGCTGTCTCCACAATGATGAAGGAACGAAGAGCGCTTTGCCAGCCACAGCCTGGTCAACCGCAATGATTTTACCGCCTGGGAGCCGCCTTGTTTCGCATTCCTTCCGGTTGGCCTGCATCAATGGCAGCGGCCAGGCAGGTGGCTAGGCATACACGGCCTGCAATGGGGGCGACGACTGCAAGGTGAGCGCCGCCATGCCGGCGCCAATGGCATCTACCGCCAGCGCAGGCCACAGCGGTGCCGGGTTGGTGGATGGGGAACGGACCAGCAGCATGCTCAGGTCCGCGCCGCTGCCAGGCGCCGGGGTCAGCGTGTACGCATAGGTGCGGGGAACGATCTCGGTGCCAGCCTCGGCCATCGACGTCAAGCGCGGGCCAGAGCGTGATGAACTGTGCCAGCGCGGCGAACAGGGCGTCGACATTGCCGGCGTCGGCCTGGTGACCCGGCGCGTCGCCCACAGCGGTGCCGACGTTAGCGCCATGTACGGTTTCTTCGTGGATGGGAATCTCGGTAGTTTCAAGCAGAACTGTCATCTCGCTAGCCGGTTGGCACTGGCGAGATTGGGCAGGCTGGTGGCGCGAGCACATGATGTGTCGGCTTTTTTATTGCCTGAAGAGATGGGGACGGTTGGCAACGCAACCGTCCCTTACCGTTAATGCGACAGCACCGAATCGCGCGACCTGTGCCCGAGGTAAGGCAGCAAGCTGATTAATCCAAGCACTGCCAGCGCGACGCCGACCCACAGTGGGGAGCGCAAGCCGTAGCCGGCGGCAATGCCGAGGCCGCCGAGCCATGAGCCGGCGCCCAGGCCGATGTTGATGACGGAGGTATGGACGGTGTTGACCAGCGGCCCGGGATGAGCGGTCTTCATCACGCGGGCGATGATGGCGGGATTCATCGACATGCCCACGAGGCCTGTGACGACCAGCAAGGCGACGCTGATGGCCTTGTCGTGCGCAAAGACCGCGAACAGCGCCAGGCTGATGCTCAGGATGACCATGCCCCAGACCATGATGAGCGTGGTGTAGCGGTCCGCATAACGACCGACCACGCCATTGCCCACCACGTTCGCGATGCCGTAGACGCCCAGCAGCCAAGGGATCGAAGACGCTGGAAAGCCGGTAATTTCCGTCAGGATGGCCGCAAAGTAGCTGAACGCCGCGAAAATCGCACCGATGATGAGGCCGCTGCTGGCATACGCTGCCCACAGGTGGCGGTTGCGGAACTCCCCCAGTTCGTTGCCGAGGCTGACGATTTCGGAAGGCTTGGCGCGCGGCACCAGCACGGTGATCAGCGCCAGGCACAAGAGCGCCAGCAGTACCACCAGCCAGAAGCTGGCGCGCCATCCCAGGTGCTGGTCGATGAGCGTGGCGACCGGCACGCCGACCACCGAAGCGAGCATGAGGCCGCCGATCACGACGGCGGCGGCGCGTCCGCGCGCGTTGGGGTTGACGATGTCGGCACAAATGGCCAGGGACAAGCCAAAGCAGGTGGCGGCCGCCACGCCCGTGACTACCCGCGCGATGGCCAGGATGTCATAGCTGGTGGCGGACGCGGCGACGGATTGGGCAAGGATATAAAAGCCCAGCAGCCACAGCAGTCCCTTCTTGTTCGGCACGCGCAGTTTGAGCAAGGCAATGGTGCTCAGCGGCCCGCCGATGACCATGCCCATGGCATAGAGCGAGATCAGGTAGCCGATCCGTGTCACCGGTTCGTCCATGGCCAGGGCCAGCGACGGCATCATGCCCGCCACCATGAATTCGGATGTCGTTAACGAAAAGATCGTCAACCCCAGAATGTAAACAACCAGCGGCATAGCAATATCCTTCGAGATTAATAACTAAAACACTCGCCAGGCGGGCGCGCGCCCGGGCCGCATGGGGCTCGGGCGCGCGCCACATCCTGGTCAGGTGTTGCAAGACGTAAAGACGCTGTCCGGAATGTCGCCGACTAGCAGGTTGGGGAAGTCGCGTACCGAAAGGTGCTGCGGGTCATTGCCGGTGACCATGCGCAGCAGGCGGTTGCCGCCGGCCTCCAGGTAAAAGACCGATGGCGGCTTGCCTGCACGCTCGACTACCCAGGCGTCCGCCTCCTGGCCCAGCACGGTGTGGCGGCCGTCGTGACGCGCGCCGCCGTCCAGCAGCACGGCTTGCGGCAGGAACAAGTCATGGAACGGCGTGACCTCGTCGGCCAGCGCCGTGCCCTGCAGCTGCTCGCCAGTTGCCTCCGCCTGCCTTGCGTAGGCCACTTTCTGCTTGCGGCTTTGTTCGCGCCTGGCATCGCCGATTTCCGACATCCACAGCAGGTGCCCATGTTCCTTTTCCGACCAGGGATTGAACAGGCCATCGATGCGGCAGATGTTGCGTGCATAGTCGAACCAGCAATAGCCGGACGTGACTTGGTCGTCCTCCTGCATCGGTGTCCAGTAGGAGATATAGGCGCTGCTCCATTGCAGCGGCAGCAGCGGCGGGGCGAGGTGTGTCGGCATGGCAGCTCCCTAGCGGCCCAGCGCGTAGCCAAGGCTGGCCATCAGCGCTTCCTGCAGCGACGGCAAGTCCTTGCGGCGCGCGTCGAAGCTGGCGGTCAGCTCTTCATTGCTCAGTCCGATACGCTCGCCCACGCTTTCAAACCACAGACGGCTGCTGTTGGCGTGGTCCTTGAACAATTGCATCAGGGGCACGGTGCGCGCGTTGAAGCTGTCCAGGGCGGCCGCCGCGCCGGCTTCAGTATGGAGGATCTTGACCAGCAGCAGGGCTGCCACCACCGCCATGGTGGTGCCATGGCCGATGGAAAAATGCCCCGATTGCAGCGCATCGCCGAGCAGGACGAACTTGCCGTCGCAGGCCCGGTCGCGGCTGAGGGTCATGAAGTTGCGCCAGCCCTGGCCCGCTTGGCTCTGCAACCCGTGCTCACCGAGTTCGGTTTTGAAGGTTTGGGCGATATACGCGGCAGCATCGCGCTCGGACAGCGCTTCCAGCCCCGCCTTGGCGTAGGTCTCTTCGCTGCATTCGACAATAAAGGTGCTCATCGTGTCCGAGTATTTATAGGCATGGCCGATGAAAATCCCTTGGTCATTGCTGCGGAACACCAGGTTCATCTGGTCGAACAGCTGGGTGGTGCCGTACCAGATGTATTTGTTGCGGCCGAAATCGATGTGCGGCGCCAGCGCGGGCGGCAAGTCCAGCGATTTGTAGTTGACGCCATTCGACACCACCACCAGGTCGTACTCGGCTGCCAGCTGCGCCGAGTCCGCTGGCGACGTTTCGTAGCGGATGTCGATGCCGGCCGCCACGCACTTGGCGCGCAAGGCCTGCACCAGGGCCTGGCGTCCCACGCCGCACAGGGTCACGCCGGTGCTCATCAGGTTGGGCTGGTCGTGATGCACGAGCTTGAATTCTTCCAGGAACTGCGGATTGAGCCGTTCCGGCTGCTCCAGGTAGGAGAGCGGATTGGCTGGATGGCGCGGCGGCCGTCCCGGCAGCACCACGCCCCAGCCCAGTACTTCTTCCGGGGTATTTTTTTCCGTAATGCTGATCTTCCAGCCGGGTTGGGCTTGTTTCATCTGACTGGCAAAGATCAGTCCTGCGGGTCCTGCGCCGATAATGAGAATGTTCATTAATTTACCCTTCCAAGTTTGTACCAAACGTTTTGTTTCTTCTGGATTTGCTGCAGTTCATCGTAGGGAACCGATGTGAAGTACAGTTTCTCCGCCATGTCGGGCGGATAAACACGGGGGAATTTCTTGTGCATGTAGCGCGTATAGCGCGTCTGCAGGAAGAAAATCAGATTCGGATTGCTCAGTGCTTCATAGTTGGCGATCGCCATGTCCTGCATGGCGTCCGCCTGCACCTTGCGCTGCTGCGTGAATTCGGACAGGGCGGGGCCCAGGGCATTGCCGTGCTTTTCCAGCAGGGAAACGAAGACGTGGACATCTTCCAGCGCCATGTTCATGCCTTGTCCGAGGAAGGGGGCGGTGGCATGCGCCGCATCGCCGATCAGCAGGATATTGGCCTTGTAATGGAAGGTGCTGGAGCGGACATTGATGAGGTCGTTGCTGGGCAGCGCCATGAACTGCTCCAGCATCTCCTGGCGGCGGTCCGGCGGCAGGGTGCCGAAGTAGCGGCTGAAGAAGTCGGCCATGGCTTCGCGGTTCAGCGTGCCCAGGCTCGGTGTGCCGGTGTAGGGCAGGCACAGGGCAAAGCTGATGCTGCCGTCCGGAATGGTGGCCGCGCGACCGGCAAACAGCCCCTTGGAATCCATGCCGAAGAAGTACAGCAAATCCTTCCTGAAACCCAGGTCCGCCGCGTTCGGCAACACCAAGGTTTTGTAGCCATGGCGGAAGTAACTCTGCCTGAACTCGAAGCGGCGCACGCCGCTTTGCATGGCGCGCCGTACCGCGGAGTGGGCGCCATCGGCGCCAATGATCAGATCGCCATCCAGCTGCCGTACGGCGCCGTCCGGGGCCTGGATCAGTACGCTCTTTCTTTCCAGGTCGACATCCAGGCATTTATGCTCAAAGTAATACTTCACCTCGTGCTTGACGGCATGCCGGTTCAGCAGGCGCTGGAAGGCCGTGCGGTCCAGCGACAGGGGAAACAGGCCTTCGAGCGGGGTCAGCTCGCGTATGCGGTGCCGGCCGCCCACGCTGAACGCCATGCCGACGATGGGTTCGCCGCACTGGTCGAGCTCCTGTTTATTGATGCCGGCTCCCAGGGCGGCCTTGATGCCGCGCACGGTCATGCTCACGCCGATGGCGCGCGAGTTGACCGGGTCGGCGTTTGCGGCATTCTCCAGCAGCGGATCGCCGCGTTTTTCGACAACGTGGACATCGTGTCCCCGTTGCGCCAGATAAATGGCGCTGAGGCTACCTGCCAGGCCTCCGCCGACGATAATGATTTTATGCATTTCAGGCCTCTCTTGACATCTTTCCCCGAGATAAATCGGTAAGTTGCTGATTGAAAAACTCCAACATGTCTATCGGTGCCATGCCGATGACATCGCTCTCAAGGCTGCGCGCGTACTGCGCCAGCGCCAGGCATTTCTGCGCCAGCATGTCGCAGCCCAGGCTGTAGTCGCTGCTGACCCGGCTGCCGACCGGCTCGGGTACGGGCGGTCCCGCATGGCGGCCGGGCACGCCCGATGGCATGTTCATCAGGGCCGCCGACAGGGGACGCAACAGGCCGGTCATGATGTCGATCGAGGCGTTCATCAGGCGCGAGCGGCGCAGGCTGCCCAGCGGCTGCTGCGCGAAATGGTGCGCCATCAGCAGGAAGGTCAGTTCGTAGCAACCCTGATACAGCCGCATCAGCGCGCGCGCCTTCGGGTCGGTCACCACGCTGCAGTCCGCGCGCGCTTCCAGCACGGGATTCTTCAGCGCCGGCAGGGCCGGCTCGAACGGCTTTTCGCAGGCTGAAAACTTGCCGGCGACGGCACGCAGGCGGTGGAAATGGGACGAGGCGAAATGTGGCGAATCGACGGCCACGCCTTCGCCCTGCTCGGTGACGAAGTCGATGGCGAACAGCGCGCTGTCGCGGTCGGACACTTCCAGCTGATAGCCGGGATAGGCGCGGTTGGTCAGCTCTTTCAGGAACAGATGGTGTTCGCCGCCGCGCTTGCCGCCGCCGTTCTCGAACAGGCCGGGCAGCTCGGCCAGGGCCTGGCGGATCGCGATATAGAAGGTGGCAATCGATTTGCCCGGCGTGGGAAGGTAGTCGGGCCATTCGAAACGCACGAAGCGGGCCAGCACGTGTTCGGAAAATGGCTCGAAAGCGAATTCCGTGTCCAGGCCGAAACGCTGGCGCGCCTGCTGGCCCAGCACCGGGGTGCCGCTATAAAACGGTTCGCCCAGCGCCATCAACACGTTGTTGACTAATAAGTAGTGAATCATTTCTTCATGGGCGATTTCCAGCAGCGCGCCGCGCGTACCGCTGTTGCGGCGCCGGTCTTCGCCGCCGCAGGCCAGTTCCAGCTCGGCCGGCAGCCAGCGGCCGGCCCGCACCAGCGCCGCCCCTTGCGCATAGTTGGGAATCGAATACGCGGCATACAGGTATTGCAGCATGAGCGACAATTCCAGGTCGATGGCCTTTTTCAGCTCGTCGATCAGCTCCGCCTTGCAGCCGATGACATGCTGTGCCGCCGGTTGCGGCAGCGCCGCCTTGGCCTTTGCCTCGACTTGGGCCAGGTATTTCAGGAACAGGCGCGACTTCGGCAGCGACAGTTCGCGGGTGCTGGGCATGTAATAGCTCTTGTCGCGGTTCTGCGGATCGCACATCTGCCACATCAGGCGCGAATACGTTTCGCACTTGCACTGGTCCGCCAGGCTGAAGACCTTGTCCGACATGAAGGGATACACGAGCTCGTAGTAGCTCATCACATGCCGGTAGAGGAAGACGTAGTCGACCTGTTCGGCCGGTACGTCGTCGAGGTCCCAGTCGTCGGGCAGCACGCGCACGCCGAGGTACTGTTTGTCGTTGCCAGCCGCCAGCACGATCCTGGTCGCGCCCGGCTGGCGCCCCGTCAGGGTCAGCGCCGTGTAGCCGTGCCCGTGCGGCGACGGCTGCTGCTGCACGGCCAGCAGCGCACCGTCCTCGGCCTGCGCCGAGAGGTCTGCGGGTGCCGCCAGCGCGCCGCGGAAGCGGCTTTGTACGGTGATCGTCTGCGGAAATGCCTCATGCTTTTTCCGGTTCGGCGCTTCCAGGTACAGCTGGTTGCTGTCCGATTGCAGCACCCAGTCGGCTTCTTCCCACTGCGCCTGCGCGCTGCCCAGGCTGAGCGAACCCGAGGCGGCGGCATGTTGCAGCGGCACGTCGAAGACGCCGTGATGGCGCCAATAGTCGCGGTACAGCGGTTCCGGAATGCGGGCCAGCACGGTGCCGTCAGCATCCTGCAGCAGCAGGTCGCCCAGCGCCTGCTTGCCGCCCAAGGCATGCGTCGGATGCTGTTCCGAGACGGCGCCCGTGCCGCGCGTGGTGAACGGAATGGCGGTCGGCATGTTGAACGAGACGCGGTCCGCATGTACTTTTACCAGCACCGGCCCCAGGCTGCCCTGGCGCGGCTGCAGCAGGCGGCCGGCCGGATAGGTGGCCAGCTCGTCGCGCCGCCACAGGCCGATGCTGCCGGCCAGATCGTAGAAAACGGGCGAGTCGGGTTTTTGCGGCGTGGACATATTGAACAGGCAATACTGCACCGTCAGTCCCTGCACCTCGTCGTCGTCCAGGGCTTGCTGCAAGGCATGCATGCTGGCCGGCAGCGCGAGGTCCGCATTGAACAGGAAATGCGGGTCCCCCTTTGCCACGGAAAACTGGAACAGCCTGGAGCGGCCGAATTCATCATCCAGGAAATGCCCGCTGCGTTCCGTGATATGGCCGCTGCCGAGCCAGCGCACCGAATGCGCCTGCGCGATGTCGGCGGTGAACAAGGTGGGCGTGTTTGGCGCGGCCAGTTTGTCGCTCAAGGTGAACTGGCCGGCGTAGATCAGCGTGGTGTCCGGCTGGGCCGGGTTGTTGTCGATCCACCTGGCGCGGTTGAACGTCGTACGCAGATACTCGTTGTAGTGGCCCCACAGCGCCAGCTTGGCGCCCACCAGCGCGTCTTGCGTATCGACCTCGCCATCGCGCAGCTGGACGCCCGTGATCCTCGCGTTCTCCCACGAGAAATGATTGTTGCCGCAAAAGTTATAACCCGCCGCCTGGCTGAAGATACCGTCCGGATCGGGCTTGCCCTCCGCATTGAAACGGGGGGCAAGCTGTTTCAGGTGCGCATGGAATTCGGCGGGGGGCCGGCTCAGGTCGACAGCTTCGCCCGCCATCGATACCGCATTCGTGGCGATATCGATGTTGCCATGCGTATTGCGATTCCCGGTCGGCACATTGGCGCGGGCAAAACCCCGAAAATGCAGGCGGGGGAAGTCAAGTAGGCTCATGCGTGCTCGGTCGAGGAAGTGATGAAGGTATCGTTGGCGGCGGCGACGTCTTCCAGCTGAGCTAGCCGTTGCAGCAACAGGCCGCTGGCTTGCTGGGCACTGATCAGGCTGCCTTCCATCCAGCCGCAATGCGCGGTATACGCATCCGAACAGGAAATGATACCGTCCCGGTGCAGCAGGACGGCCGGGTGCTCGGCTTCCGGCTCCACGCAAAATTCGACGCCATGTGGCCAGAACTTGTGAAAGTGCGCCTTGATCTGCGGCAGCGGCTGACCGTCGAGCGGCAGCACTTCTTCCAGGTGGCTGCGGACACGCTCCAGGTACACGTCTTCACCGAGCTCGAGGCTGTCCCGCCAGTAGGCGGCGCTTTTGCTGTCGGTATAGAACAGCACATATTTGTCGCTCTTGAAGTAGATCTTGCGCAGGGGATTTGCCGCCATCAGCACCTTGTCGGTCAGCCCGAGCGCGTCCCACCAGGCCGTCTCGAACGTCAGGAAGCCCTTGAACAGGGGCAGCGAGTCGTACTGGAACGGACTCCAGGCGTGCGGGAAATCCAGGTTCAGGCGCGGCATGGCGGACGGCGGGATGGCCATCACCAGATGGCGTGTGCGGTGCATCTGCGTATCGCCCTGGTGGCTGAAGGCGAGCACATGGTCGGCACCGGATTTCTCAACGGACAGCAGACGATGTTCGAGCCGGAATTCCACTCCGGCGGCCTGGGCCTGGTGCTGCAACTGGCACAGCAACTCGTGATAGCCGTCGGTCGCATAGCGCCACTGGTTGGCGGCGTTTTCCGTAAAATGCTGCGTTTCCGGGTGCTTCTTGATGATGTCGTAGGCCATGGCCGCCGACACCATCGGCAGCAGCAAGGCGTCATAGCCGGTCGCCTTGATGATGTGGGTGGCCTTGGCGGCGCCCAGGTAGTGGCTGACGAACGCGAGGAAGGAGTCATTCGGCTGCTCTTTCAGCATCGGGCTCAGGTCATCCAGTGTTGCCTTCAGCTCTTCCAGCACGCTATCGTGGGAGATGACTTCGGTGAACGGGTAGACCGCATGCGGCAATCCGCTACCCTGCATGAGTTGCTGGAAATGCGGATGCAGTTGCGGCGAGTAGCGGGCGGCGCCGAGTTCGGCGATTTCCTCGCCATCTATTTTCCGCGACTGGATGCGGCCGCCGACGGTGGCATTCAGGTCGAAGACGCGGATGCGCAGCTTCCTGCCGGCGGCGCCGTCGATCAGCCGATTGGCGCAAGTCAAGCCGCCTATGCCGGCGCCAACGATGCAAATATCAGAATACGTGCTCATACGAAATTCCTTTTTAACGTTCATTAATCAAAAAGCTGCAAATCGCTAGCAAAAGTTTCCCCGGCACGTGCAGGCAAGGGAGGGGGAACGCTGGGTGTTACCGCACTTGGCGAGCGTTTTCGGCTGGGGAATGAAGAGCCTGGCGAGAACTGGCGTTGTGTCTGGAATGGTCGATTCTTGGCAGCAGAGTTTCTGTTTCAAATCAAAGATGGCACCGACAGTAGCCCAGGTATCGGGCAGTCAATTTGATAAATATCAATGTAGTTGTCGTTCGGTGTGGCGTCCTTATCGACGCAGCCAGGCAGGCGGGATGGCGGCGGCAGTGCGCCGGGCAGTGGCAGGGTGGTATGGAAGGCGGTGCGGTGCGGCTTATCGAGCCGCTGGGGGGAGTGTCGCCGTTTGCCGAAGGCGCCAGGACCGGCAGTGGGTCCTGGCGCCTTCGGCGCTGGCTTAGTCTGCTTCTTGCTATTTTTATTATTTCTGACTTTGCGGCTGGCGCGCAGTGCATGCGCCAGCCGGGCGATGCCCGATGCCGGCGCCCGTCAAAAATCTACGGCGGCCGACAGTTGCACGCTGCGGGGCGCCGATTGCGAGACGGTGCCATACGAGGCCACGCCGGCCCAGTAATGGCGGTCGAACGCGTTCATCAGCCCGCCGCGCAAGGTCGTCGCCTTGCCGGCGAAGGCCGTGCGGTAGCGCAAGCCCAGGTCCACCTTGGTCCATGACGGCACCGATTGCAGATTCGTCTGGTCGACAAACTGTTTGCTCGTGTAGCTGACGGCGCCCGTGGCCGTCAGGCCCGGCCAGTACGGCATCTCCCATTCGCCGCCCAGGTTGGCCATGGACGTCGGCACGCCCACGGGGCGCTTGCCCATGGTGGCGGCGCTGTTGGTTTTTACGAGGCGGCCGTCCAGCAGGGTGATGCCGGCCAGCAGGCGCACGGTCTTGCTGGCGGCGCCGGACAGGTTCAGTTCCAGGCCCCGGTTGCGCTGCTCGCTGTCCATACTGTAGACCTTGCCATACAGCTGGCCGCTGGGTTTAGTCACCTGGAACACGGCCAGGGTCGCCAGCACCACGCCGAAATCGGCCTTGGTGCCCACTTCATACTGCTTGCTCTTGTAGGGCGCGAAGACCTGGCCAGCGTTGTCGGCGATGTTCGGCGCGATATCGCCCTTGCTCAAACCTTCGATATAGTTTGCGTACAGCGACACGTGGCGCAGCGGCTTGACGACGATGCCGGCCAGCGGCGTCAGGGCGCCCTGCTTGTAGCGCGTGGTGAGCACGCCGCTGGTGGCGTGGTAGTTTTTCGATTCGACCAGCTGGCGGCGCACGCCCAGGGTCAGCAGCACGCGCTGGTCCAGCATGTCCAGCGTATCGGCCATGGCCAGGCTGGAGAGGGTGGAGGCGGACAGCTTCGGCGCGTGCGCCGGCGCGCCAATGCCGGGATCGGGCACGGCCACGGGGTGGTAGATATTCGAGGCGATGACCTTGCCGGATTTGCTCACGCTGCCAAATTCGTCCTGGTAGACATTGCCCATCACGACCAGTGCATGCTCGACGCCGCCCGTGCGAAAGCGCGTGCGCGCGCCCGTGTCGCCGCTGGCGCGCCGCACGCGGAATTTCCAGTTCATGGGCGTGACCGTCATGTCGCCAGCCGCGCTGGTGATGGTCGGCGTCTGGTCCGAATAGCGCGACACGTCGGAGCGCGTGCCGCCCACGTCGGCAAACACCGTGACGTTGTCGTTCAAGTCATATTCGACCTTGCCCAGGGTGGCCAGGTCGTTGGACTTCCACCAGCCCCAGGATTGGGCGATGTTGCGGCGGCCATCGGGCGCTGCCGGCACAGGCAGGCGCGCGGCCACGAGGAAGGGGCGCGTGGGTGCGTCGATCCACTGGTATTGCTCGATCACGTCGAGCGAGGCGCGCAGCCGCTGTCCCTGGTAATCGAGGGCGACGGCCGCCACTTCCGCGCGCGACGTCTGGTGGTCGAGCGGCGTGTGGCCCTGGCGGTGCAAGCCGTTGAAGCGGATGCCGAAGCGCCGCTCCGCGCCAAAGCGGCGGCTGACGTCGATGGCCGCGCCAGCCTGCGAGCCTGCACCGAAATCGACGGTCAGGCGCGTCAGGTCGCGCGGCAAGGAGCGTTTCGGCACGGCGTTGACGACGCCGCCCACGCCGCCATTTGGCGACATGCCGTACAGCAGGGCGGCCGGCCCCTTGAGCACTTCGACGCTCTGCAGATACTCCGTAAATAAATGGTAGTTGGGCGAGACGCCATACACGCCGTCGAACGCCACTTCGCTCAGATTGCCCTCGTTGAGGGGAAAGCCGCGGATGAAGAAGGAGTCCGTGACGCCGCCGATCTGGCCCGTGAAGCGCGTGGACGGGTCGCCGCCCAGCACCTCGGCCAGGGTGAGCGCCTGCTGGTCCAGCATGCGCTGGCTGGTGTAGCTGTTGACGCTGAACGGCGTATCGAGCAAGTCTTTTTCGCCCAGCAGGCCGGCGCGCGCGCTTTTGGCGATCTGTCCGCCGGCATCCGCTTCGGCCTGGCCATTCACCAGCACGGTGGCGAGCGGGGTGGATGCATCGGCCGCCGCCTGGGCGATCGCCTGCGGCGTCACGCAGGCAACGAGCAGACCGGCGAGGATCAGCCGGGTGGTGAGGTGGGGATGGGGGAGTGGGGACTGTGGAATGGGCATCGAGGGCGAGCGTATAAAGTTAGTAGGGAGGAATTGCATGCACGATATTATAAATGAGAATCATTACTATTTATAATAATTGGAATAGTCATTGCTGCCACGCTCATGTCCATGCCGCGCGCGTGCCTGGAGGGCATTTCAGCGTGGAAAATGGTCATCCTGGGCCTTCAGATTCGGATATTTGCTGTCTTATATAAGATTCGTCGCCATCGGATACACAAACAGCGGCAGGACAGTCTAAAATACGCGGTGGGCAAGCACGGCGTCACCGCCGGCACACTAGCCGTCCAAAGCAAGGCTAACCGTCCTGTGTTTGGAATGAAGAAAGTTAACCACCAGGCATCACCGCATACAAGGGAATGAACATGGCAACACAAAAATCCAAAATCATCTACACGCTGACTGACGAGGCGCCGCTGCTCGCGACGTATTCCCTGCTGCCGATTATCAAAAAATTCACCGCGCCGGCTGGCGTGGACGTGGTGTCCAGCGATATTTCGGTGGCGGCACGTGTACTGGCTGAATTTCCCGAATTCCTGACGGACGCGCAAAAAGTTCCGAATACCCTGGCTGAACTGGGCAAATTGACCCAGAATCCGGACACCAACATCATCAAGCTGCCGAACATCAGCGCCTCGCAAGGCCAGCTGATCGCTTGCGTGCGCGAACTGCAAGGCCGTGGCTACAAGCTGCCCGACTATCCGGAAGATGCGAAGACCGAAGAAGAAAAAGCCTTGAAGGCCCGCTACGGCAAGTGCATCGGCAGCTCGGTCAACCCGGTCCTGCGTGAAGGCAATTCCGACCGCCGCGCACCGAAGGCCGTCAAAGAATATGCGCGCAAGCACCCGCATTCGATGGGCGAGTGGAGCCAGTCGTCGCAAACCCACGTCTCGCACATGCACCATGGCGACTTCTACCACGGCGAAAAATCGCTGACCCTGGAAAAAGCGCGCGATGTCAAGATGGAACTGGTCACGGCCTCGGGCAAGACCATCGTGCTGAAACCGAAGGTTTCCCTGCAAGCGGGCGAGATCATCGACAGCATGTTCATGAGCAAGAAAGCACTGCTGGAGTTCTACGAGAAGGAAATCGACGACGCCTTCAAGACGGGCGTGATGTTCTCGCTGCACGTCAAGGCCACCATGATGAAGGTCTCGCACCCGATCGTCTTCGGCCACTGCGTGCGCATCTTCTACAAGGACGCGTTCGCCAAGCACGCCGAACTGTTCGACAAGCTGGGCGTGAATGTCAACAATGGCATGAGCAACCTGTACGACAAGATCGAGACCCTGCCAGCGTCGCAAAAAGATGAAGTATTGAAAGATTTGCACGCCTGCCACGCGCATCGTCCGGAACTGGCCATGGTCGACTCGGCCAAGGGCATCACCAACTTCCATTCGCCGAACGACATCATCGTCGACGCGTCGATGCCTGCCATGATCCGTATCGGCGGCAAGATGTGGGGCGCCGACGGCCGTCCGAAAGACGTCAAGGCAGTCATGCCGGAATCGACTTTCGCACGCATCTACCAGGAAATGATCGGCTTCTGCAAATGGCATGGCAACTTCGATCCGAAGACCATGGGCACCGTGCCGAACGTGGGCCTGATGGCGCAGCAAGCGGAAGAATACGGTTCGCACGACAAGACGTTTGAAGTGCCTGAAGGCGGCACCGCCAACATCACGGACCTGGAAACGGGCGAAGTGCTGCTGACGCAAACGGTGGAAGAGGGCGATATCTGGCGCATGTGCCAGGTCAAGGACGCGCCGATCCGCGACTGGGTCAAGCTGGCCGTCACGCGCGCGCGCAACTCGGGCATGCCTGCCGTGTTCTGGCTCGATTCCTACCGTCCGCACGAGAACGAAGTCATCAAGAAGGTACAGGTTTACCTGAAGGAGCACGACACCAAGGGCCTGGACATCCAGATCATGTCGCAGACGCGCGCCATGCGCTACACGCTGGAACGCGCCTTCCGCGGCCTGGACACCATTTCCGTAACCGGCAACATCCTGCGCGACTACCTGACCGATCTGTTCCCGATCCTGGAACTGGGCACGTCCGCCAAGATGCTGTCGATCGTGCCATTGATGGCCGGTGGCGGCATGTACGAAACGGGCGCCGGCGGTTCGGCACCGAAACACGTCAAGCAGCTGGTGGAAGAAAACCATCTGCGCTGGGATTCGCTGGGCGAGTTCCTGGCGCTGGCCGTGTCGCTGGAAGACATGGGCATCAAGACGGGCAATGCGAAAGCCAAGATCCTCGCAAAAACCCTCGACGAAGCCACCGGCAAACTGCTGGACAACAACAAGTCGCCATCGCCACGCACCGGCGAGCTGGACAACCGCGGCAGCCATTTCTACCTGGCCATGTACTGGGCGCAAGCCCTGGCAGCGCAGAAGGACGATGCGGAACTGGCGGCGCACTTCGCGCCAGTGGCAAAAGCCCTGGCGGACAACGAAGAAAAGATCGTTGCCGAGCTGAAAGCAGTGCAAGGCAAGGAAACGGATATCGGCGGTTACTACCTGCCGGATCCCGCGAAGACGGAAGCGGTCATGCGTCCTAGCGCCAGCCTGAATGCCGTGCTCGACACCATCTGATGCAGTCCTGACAGGCAATAGGTTCTTTACTGCCTGACAAAAAAAACGCCGCCGGAAGCGATTCCGGTGGCGTTTTTCATTTTCCCTGCATCTTACTGGCCCTGCATCTTACTGGTAGTGCTTGTAAACACTGGTGCTGCCATTGCTCTTGACCAGCAAGACGTCGTATGCATCCTTGCGCGGCCCTTCCATGCCTGGCGAGCCCATCGGCATTGCCGGCACGGCCAGGCCCTTCGCCTTGGGTTTTTCGCGCAGCAGCTGCTTGATGTCGCTGGCCGGCACATGGCCTTCGATGGCGTAGCCGTTGACGAGGCCCGTGTGGCAGGAGCCGAGCGCGTCGGGAATGCCGGCCAGCTTGCGGTATTGCGCCGGCATCTCGACGTTTTTCGCGCGCACCGTGAAACCGTTCGCTTCCAGGTGCTTGATCCATTCGGAACAGCAGCCGCACGAGGCGCTCTTGTAGACTTCAATGACGGGCAGGGCCGCCATGGCGAACGTGGGCAAGCCCAGCATGGCGGCGAAGGCGCCGCGCAGTATGTAATGTTTGATCATGTGTCGCTTTCAGACGGAATAGGGCTATCGTGGCCACCGCGGTGGCCTGCTTGGGACGAGCTTGGAATTTAAGCGGAAAGCGGCCGCGGGGGCCGGCGCGGGCCATCGGGAATGAATCCCGGCAGCAAGGTATCCGTTGCAGCGGCGACGCGTTGCGCACCCGTGCCGGCGGCGGCAGGCAGGGAGAGGCCGGGCGGCATCAAGGCGCCCAGGCAAAAGCTGGAACAGGCGCCGCACGCGGCATGCTTGGCAGGGGTCTTGTTTTCTTCCGGCGTGCCGGCGCTGTCCGTGATGGCGGATGACTGCACGGCGTGATGCTGGCAAGCCGCTGCCATCGTGGCGGCAGGCAATGCCGCAAGCGGCGCGCACGCCCGCATGGCGCCCGCCGCCTGCAGCGGCACCGCCGCGATCAGCAGCAGGATCAGCCATGTTTTGAAGAGTCTTAGCATCGCCGGAAAGTATAGCATGCGGGTACTGTCGCCAGGGCAGGCTAGCGCGAGGCGGCGGCAAGCATCTTCGATGCATACATGGCCCGGTCCGCATGGCGCAACAGCAGTTGCATGGTATCGCCGTCTTCCGGATAGTGGGCCACGCCGATGCTGACGGTGATCCGCAATTGCTGTCCGTTACCCAGGTGCAGCGGCGCGGCCAGGGCCGCGTGGATCTTTTGCTCGATCAGGCTGACATCGGCCGGTGTGACATTGCTTTCCAGAAGCACGACGAATTCATCGCCGCCCATCCTGGCCAGCGTGTCTGTTTCGCGCATGCAATCGCGCAGGCGGTTCGCCACCGTTTGCAGCAGCAGGTCGCCACAGGCATGGCCGTGGTCGTCGTTGACGCGCTTGAAGTTGTTCAAGTCCAGGAACAGCAGCGACAGCCGGCCTTCCTGGCGGTGTGCGCGCGCGAACGCCGTGTGGAGGCGGTCGTGGAACAGGCGGCGGTTCGGCAAACGGGTCAGTTCATCATGCATGGCCATGAACTGCATTTGCGTCTGCAACTGCCGGCGCTCGATGGCGGTCGCTAGTTGCTTTGCGACAAATTGCAGCAAATCCTGGTCTTGTGCCGTGCCGATGACGGCATCCTGGCCGCCTTGCAAGGCCAGCGCGCCGATGCTGCCCATCGAGGAATACAGGGGCACGGCAAGCCAGCACGAGGACAGGGCGCCAGCCGCCGTTTGCAGCGCCGGCGGCAGGCCGGCCAGTTGTCCCGCCTGCAGCAGCAAGGGGCGGCCGCTGCGCAGGACTTCGTCGCACAGCAGGCTGGCCAGGGACGGCGTCGGCTGCGGCACGCTGTCGTCGGCATGGCAGGTCATCAAAGGCTGTGCGCCATGTTCGTCCTGCAGCAGCAAGGTCAGGCTGCGCGCAGGCAAGTGCTCGCCGATGATGTGCTGTATGCGGTACAGCAAGGCGGGCAAGTCCTGTGTCGCCTGCATGGCTTCAGAGATGGCGTACAGCGCAGCCTGCTTCGCCTGCGCCTGTTTCAGCAAGGTGATGTCGCGCGCCACGGCCACGCGTAGCTGGTCGGCGGCGGACCAGCGGGCCGACCACATGATGTGGGCAAGGCTGCCATCCTTGCGCAGGTAGCGGTTTTCAAAGTGCGTCTGCGCATGGCCATCCATGATGGCGCGCGCGGCGGCCAGGGTGCGGGCGCGGTCGGCGGGGGCGACCATGTCGAGCATGAGCTTGCCGATCATTTCCTGCTGCGTGTAGCCGAAGATGCGTTCGCAGGCGGCGCTGACGAACACGAAGCGCCCGTCCACGTCAACCATGCACACGGCATCAAGCAGCAAATCGGTGAAACTGGCGACCGGCGCGCTAATCATATGTTTCATATGCCCACCATTCTAGTGGACATTACCGATCGATATTGAAATTGTTGTTTTTAGGGATAAGTGACTGGGCAGCGCGACTTGCCCGGGAGGCAATGGCGGCGGCATGCCCAAGCTTGTCACCTAGAAAGAACTATCAGGCAAGCAGCTGCTCGCCAGGCGCAGGAGGGCAGCCTGGAACTGGCGATGGCCAGGCTTTAATCACTGACGACAAACGCGCCCTGGTCGAGTTGATCCAGCGTGACGATGGTGCTGCTGCCCTGCGCGCCGCTGGCCTGGCTGAGCCGTGCATGCAGCTGGGCCAGATAGTCGGCGCGGCAGCGGCGCAGCACGTAATCGCGGAAGTTATCCTGTTCCAAGGCGTGCCAGGCGCGTTCGCGTCCTTGCGCCGAGCGCTTGCCGGCCAGCTCGATCAGCGCGGGCGTGATGTTGGCGTCGCCGCGGCTCAGGCGCGCGTAGCCGTAGCGGTCCATATACGGGCCGGTGAGCGTTTCGATGAGGTTGATGTCATCGTCCGATAGTTGCTGCCTGAATTTGTCGATGTTGGCCGCGATCGGCGCATAGCAGTTGGCCGACCAGAGCGATGACAACTGCGCGATTTGCCGCGCCTCCGCCGACGCGGCCACGTCCAGCATTTGCGGCAGGAAGGCGATGCCGAGAAAATCACATACCGTTTCCAGCGTCTCTTGTTGCCGCGACAGGAAATCTTCATAGCGTATCGTCAGCACGCGCTGCGGATAGCGTTGCACGACATGGTCGACTGCCGCATGGGCGGCCAGCCAGGTCCTGGCATTGAGCAGCGTGTCGAAATCGTGGATGATGGCGCGGTTCATCGACGCCACTTGCGCGCGCGGATCGCGCACCACGTTCAGGAACAGCATGTCGGGATATAGCCGCACGATGTCGTCGGCGTAGTGCACGCTGTCGAGCGACTTGTCCATCACCACCTGCGCCTGGCGGCGTTCGCCCGCGCGCAGCAGCAGCTCCCATGCCACGCGGTGGATGCTGCGCGGCTGGCCGCGCAGCGTCTCGAACACTTCCACCGGATCGAAGACGACCCCGGGCCACTTGACCATGCTGGCCGCCGCCAGGCCCACCACATCGACCACCAGGCGAAAGTAGGCGCGGTCATCGCGCAAGTCGCCGTACAGGGGCAGCAGCGGCATCATGTCAACCAGGTGCAGTGGATACGGCGAATAAAACTGCGGCGACAGGTTCAGGCGCAGGCGCAGGGCATGGCTGCCGCAGCGGCGCAAGGGGATCATCATGACGGGGCGCGGGCCGTGGCCGGGATGGTGGCTGCTGATCATCTCATCATTCCTCGAAAAAGGTGGCCGCGCGGCATCAGATGAAGTGCGGGCACAGTTGCTGGAACAGCCGCTCGCAGGCCTGTTCCAGCGACAGCACGCCCGTGTCCAGCATAAGCGCAGGCGCCAGCGGTGCCTCGTAGGGCGCGGAGACGCCCGTAAATGCAGGGATCAGTCCGGCTCGCGCTTTTTTGTACAGTCCCTTGGGGTCGCGTTCCTCGCATAGCGCGCTCGGCGTGCTGATATAGGCTTCGATAAAACTGTCGCTGCCGATGATCTGGCGCGCCATCTCGCGGTCGCTGCGCAGCGGCGAGATGAAGGCGCAGATGACCATCATGCCGGCATCGTTCATCAGCCTGGCCACGACGGCGCTGCGGCGGATGTTTTCCTGGCGA
Organism: Janthinobacterium sp. BJB304; assembly: GCF_002735765.1. Lineage (NCBI taxonomy): Bacteria > Pseudomonadati > Pseudomonadota > Betaproteobacteria > Burkholderiales > Oxalobacteraceae > Janthinobacterium > Janthinobacterium sp. BJB304. The sequence goes on along the minus strand of NZ_PDZN01000007.1, from coordinate 147,144 downwards.
TCGCGGGGAGAGAAACCCAGGTCTCCGTTCAGGTGGTGCCGCATATTGTCGCCATCGAGCACGCAGCTCAGGTGACCCTCTGCCAGCAGCCGCCTTTCCAGCGCGTACGCCAGCGTCGACTTGCCTGCGCCGCTCAGGCCGGTCAGCCACAGTGTCGCGCCTTGCTGACCGGCCAGCTGGCCCCGTTGTTCCTTGCCGATATGGCTTGCATGCGGGAAGATGTGCGTCGCTACCACTTCGCCCGCAGCGGCGATCTGTTCCAGTTTACCCACGTGTGCCACTCCCCCGTTGCCGGCTCAAAACTGTTCCCACTCGATTTCGCTGGGCTTGGCGACGGCCGGACGGGCCGGCTTTGCCGTGGCGGGCGCGCGCCGTACTGCCGGCGGCGGTGGCTGACGGCTGACCAGGCGCAGTCCCGCATCGCGGCCGCCAGCGATGTTGCCCACGCGGAAGACGCTGACGACATCGTTCAGGCTGTTGACCTGTTCCTGCATCGCTTGCGCTGCGGCGGCGGCTTCTTCGACCAGTGCCGCATTTTGCTGCGTCACATTGTCCATTTGCGTCACGGCCATATTGATTTGCTCGATGCCAGCGGATTGTTCCTGGCTGGCGGACATCATTTCAGACATGATGCCGGTGACGCGCTTGACGCTGGCGACCACCTCGTGCATGGTCGATCCTGCCTGTTCGACCAGCCGGTTGCCGGCCTGGACCTTGTCGACCGAGTCGCCGATCAGGTCCTTGATTTCCTTGGCTGCGGCGGCCGAGCGCTGCGCCAGATTGCGCACCTCGGTGGCCACCACGGCAAAGCCGCGCCCCTGTTCCCCGGCACGGGCCGCCTCGACCGCCGCGTTCAGCGCCAGGATATTCGTCTGGAAGGCGATGCCGTCGATGACGGCGATGATGTCGACGATCTTGCGCGCCGAGACATCGATGGCCGCCATGGTGTCGACCACCTGCGCCACCACGGCGCCGCCCTTGGTGGCGACATTGGAGGCCGATTCGACCAGCCCGTTGGCCTGGCGTGCATGGTCGGTGTTGATGCGCACGGTGCTGGTTAGTTCTTCCATGGATGAAGCGGTTTGCTCCAGCGTACTGGCCTGCTGTTCCGTGCGCGAAGACAAGTCCAGGTTGCCCATGGCGATCTGGCCTGCCGCCGTGGCGATGGTCTCGGTGCTGGCGTGAACTTGCTGGACGATCTGCGCCAGGCTGTCGCGCATCGATTGCATGGCGTGCAGCAGGCTGTGCGTGTCGCCGGGGCGGGTATGAATGGGCACGGCCAGGTTGCCGCTGGCAATCTGCCCGGCGATCGCCGCCGCTTCGTCGGGCTCGCAACCGAGTTGGCGCGTCACGCTGCGCGTGATCAGCACGGCGGCCAGCAGGCTGGTGATGAGGGCCAGCGAGCCGATGCTCAGCATCACCAGGCGCGCCTGGCTGTAGGCCGCCTCGGCCATGCTGGAGGCCTCGTTATTCTGCTTTTCCTCGACGGCGATCAAGGTGCGCAGCAATTCCCACCAGCGCTTTTGCACGGGGCGGAATTCATAGCGCAGCAGTTTGTAGGCATCGTCCTGCTTGTGCTCCAGCGCCAGCGCGGCGGCCCGCTGAATGAAGGGCGCCGCCAGGTCGCTTTGTGTGCGGATCTGTTCGAGCAGGCTTTTTTCTTCGCTCGAGGTGCCTTCCAGCTTGGCGAACATTTCCCCCAGCTTTTGCTGGGCAGCGGCGTATTTTTTTTCCTGCTCCGCGATGCGCGCGACCTCGATCTGGATCTCTTTCTCCTCCTTCAGCAAAATCAGATTGCGCAGCGCCAGCGCCCGCTCGGTCACTGTCAAGTCCATAGTCTGGGCCAGCCTGGTTTCGACGTTGTTGACCTTGGTCGCCTCATCCATGCGGTCCTGGATTTGTCGCATGCTGGTCAGCCCCAGCGCGATGACCAGCAACAGGAACAGGGCGACCAGGCCAAAGCCCATGCCGAGCCGCTTGGCGATGGTTAAGTGCATAAATTTCATATTGCCTCCTTAAGGCCGTGCTTGCGGTTCCGAATAAGCATATGCAGCTTTATCACGAAGCACTCAGCGATCATATTGATTGCGGGCGGGCGAAATATCACACTTAGTCACTTTCAGCATTTGAGCAACAGTGGAAATTTACTTGTGGCAACTGTTCAAATTGAGTTAGATGGCGAACACCTGCGAACGCTGGCATGGCGGCGGAGCGTGATTTGTATCAAGAATGAAAAATTTTCATGCTCCTTTGCGCTCATGATTTCACATTTCACGTCGTTATAGCAGTGTCTGCTTAGCGCTTGAGATGCGACCCATCCCTTGCTCTGAGAAAACATGGCAGTACTCGACGGCTACCAGTTATCAAAAAATGAAAGTTATGCATACTTTACCTAACCACCCACCTTCGTTTAGCAAGGCATAAGACCCATGACCTCCGTCTCCTCGATCCCGAGCTGGAATCCAAGTCCCTCACGCGCGCCCAATGCCGCTGCCACCAAGGCGGATGCCACGCCGTCTCCGGCGCCGAGTCCGTCCTCCATTGTTGACATCGGGGCGACGCAAGCCGTCGCGCAGCTGCTGCCTTCGCCGACGATATGGGAAAGCGCGACCCGCAACAAGGTGAGCGAGGCGATGACAAAGAGTTTCTCTTCGCATGCGTTTGGCGGCCGCTTCAGCGGCCTGGGCGCGGCCATGCTGGGGCAGGCCAAGCTGGGCAACTACAATTTCTCGCAGGCGATGCGGCAGCCGCCGCCGAGCACCACGCCGAATGTCTATGCGGCGTCCGGCATCGCGCCGGGCAGCCTGCATGGCAATGGCGAAGACAAGGTTACCCTCAGCATCACGACCAAAAGCGGCGTGGAAGTCAAGCTGTCACTCGACAGCCAGGGCGACGGCCTGGCCGTGAGCATGACGACCAGTGGCGACCTCAGCGACGCTGAAGCCAGCGCCCTGGGCGACCTGGCGAAGGGTTTTCAGGACGCCATCGATGGCATGGGACGGGATACGCCGAAAATCAAGCTGGAAGGCTTGATGCAGTTCGACCAGCAGTTGCTGGCATCGGTGAAACTGCATGCGGAAGTCAAGGTGCGCGGCGAGATAGAGGGCGTGCAAACCCTGGATTTCCAGGCCGATGGCGCGCAGCGCAAGGTCAGCTTCAGCGGCGAGGCCGGCAGCCTGGACCTGAAGGTCGACGCCAGCCAACTCAATACCCTGGGCAGCCGCGAACGGCAAGCCAAGGCGCTGGGCAGCTACATGAAGCAGTTCGACCAGGCGGCGTCGCGCGGCCACGGCGACGCGGGCCTGGTGGCCATGCTCAAGGATAGCTTTACGGCCTTGCACAGCAATACCGCCGCGCCGCAAGCGGCCACGGACACACCCGAGACGGGCAAGTGGCGCCTGGCGGCCGAGGACAAGTCCATCCTGACGGGGCTGGCCGATTTCAGCGCCTCCGTATCGCAGGCCGTGAAATTCAGCAATCCCATGCGCAGTTCGGAAAAGGATGGCTACAATTATGAAGTGTCGCAAAAGACGCTGCAGGCCGGCGCCAGCCAGGACGAGCGGTCAGTCAGGCAGCAGCAGCAATCGAAGCTGAGCGCCAGCTTCCATGAGACCCTCGTCCCCGGCGTGCCGCTGCGCCTGACGGACAGCACGGAATCGCAGAACTATACGTATCATCAGATCGAGGATACGGCCAGCAGCGATGCGCAGGTGGCCTACAAGGATGGCAAGATGGTGAAGGCGAGCTTGCGGCAGGAGGGCAAGCAGTCCGAGCATGTCATGAAGTATTTCCTGGCCAAGCTGGAATCGGACAAGACCATACCAGGCAATTATTCCGTGCTGCGCGATTTGCTGCCCGTGCTGGGACCGTACCGGACCGGAGAGCTCGGCATGACGCCCGAGAAGAAGGCGGAGCAGCGCCAGCAGGCGATGCTGACCTTGAGCGACGATGTGCTGCTGCAATCGTATGCGGGCCAGACCGTCAGCATGTGGCGAACCGATGCACAGCCGGAAGAGGGCGGAGCCGCCGTCGCGTAGACATGACCGCGCGTCCATGCAAAAAGCCCGTCTGCGAAGACGGGCTTTTTGTTTGCTTGTTGCTTGGCTGGATGCGGCGCAAAACAGCCTATGCCTTGGCCTTGTTTTGCTTGATCCAGTAGCCGACGCCCAGCGCGGCCAGCCACACGGGAATCAGGTAGACGGAGATGCGCAGGCCCGGCGTCAGGTACATGATCACCAGGATGCCGGCCAGGAACACCAGGCACAGGTAGTTGGTGAACGGGTAGCCCAGGCTCTGGAACAGGGTCGTCTTGCCCTCGGCCTTCTTTTGCGCGCGGAAACGCAAATGGATCCAGCTGATCATGGCCCAGTTGATGATCAGCGCCGACACGACAAGGCCCATCAGCACTTCGAACGCTTCGCCCGGCATGAAGTAATTGACCACCACGCAGGCGCCCGTCGCCAGCGCGGACACGCCCAGCGCCACCAGCGGCACGCCGCGGCGGTTCAGGTGCAGCAGCGCGCGCGGCGCATTGCCTTGCTTGGCCAGGCCGAACAGCATGCGCGTGTTGCAGTACACGCCGCTGTTGTAGACGGAGAGTGCCGCCGTCAGCACCACCACGTTCAGGGCCGTGGCCACCAGGTTGCTGTCGAGCGCATGGAAGATCAGGACAAAAGGGCTGCCGCCGGTGACGACGTTTTGCCACGGGTACAGCGACAGCAGGATGCCGAGCGCGCCGATGTAAAAGATCAGGATACGGTAGATGGCCTGGTTGGTGGCGCGCGGAATCGTCGTGCTCGGATCATCCGCCTCGGCCGCCGTGATGCCTACCAGCTCCAGGCCGCCGAACGAGAACATGATGACGGCCATGGCCATCACCAGCCCCTGCCAGCCATTCGGGAAAAAGCCGCCGTGCTGCCACAGGTTGGCCACGGACGCCTGCGGCCCCGCGTCGCCGGAAGCGAGCAGATACGCGCCGAAGACGATCATGCCGATGATGGCGACCACCTTGATGATGGCGAACCAGAATTCCATCTCGCCAAACGCTTTGACATTGAGCAAACTGATGGCGTTGATGGCGCAAAAGAAGATCAGCGCCGAAACCCAGGTCGGCACGCCGGGCCACCAGTACTGCACGTAGATGCCGACGGCCGTCAGCTCGGCCATGCTGACGAGCACATACAGTACCCAGTAATTCCAGCCCGACAGGAAGCCGGGCAGGTGGCCGCAGTATTTGTCGGCGAAATAGCTGAAGGAGCCGGCGACGGGTTCGTCGACCACCATCTCGCCCAGCTGGCGCATGATCAAAAAGGCGATGACGCCGGCAATGCCATAGCCGAGCAGCACGGAAGGGCCGGCCATCTTGATTGTTTGCGCGATGCCCAGAAACAGGCCGGTGCCGATGGCGCCGCCCAGGGCGATGAGCTGGATGTGGCGGCTTTTCAGGCCGCGCTTGAGCTCTTGTGGTTCGGTATTCCCGACTGCCGTCATATGTTTTATCCTGTTTTTACGGGGCTGAGGTCGCTGATTCTAAAGCATGCACGGGCAAATCAGGAGCGAAATGCATGTTGCACTGCGGAGGCGCAAGAAAAGCCCCGCATCTTCGCCGAACGGCGCGCAAAACGGCAGCCCGGGCGACGCTTGACGCGGCCGCCGCGACGATGGCCGGTTCGTACACGGCCAGGAACTCGGGCGGCAGGCGGCGCGCGCGGCCGCTGCTCAATTCGATGCAGATCAAGTCCCAGCGTCCGCGCACGACGGTGGCGCCGTCGCTGTCGCGGATCAGCTGGAAGCGCCGTTCCATGCTGGAACGCCCATCGCTGGCGCACAGCCAGGTGGCCAGGGTCAGCGCTTCGCCGGCCCGCGTCGGCAGCAGGTAGTCGTATTCGCCGCGGCGGATCGCCATGGCACGGTCCAGGCGCCGGTAATCGTCGAGGTCCAGCCCCAGTGTGGCCGAGTGGTGCCAGGCGATATGCTCGCACCAGTGCACGTAGACGGCGTTGTTGGTGTGCTGCAAGCCGTCGATGTCGCCCGGTTCGGGCGTGACGGGCAGGATGTGGGCGTGCGGATAATCCCAGTTCAAGAGCGCTCCTTTCGATGCGGTGGCGGCTGATTGTACGTGCTTGCGGTGTTTCCTTGTTTCCTGTCCGCAGCGCACGTCTGGAAAACACTGTTTTTCACATTGATGTATGATGCATCATAATTTTAAAAGATCAAAAACACGCATGAATCAGCAATTGGACACTCTGCAGCACGTCAACCTGGGCAAGTCCGTGTACGCCATGCTGCGCGACGCGCTGGCGGCCGGGCGTTTCCAGCCGAATGACCGCCTGCGCATCCGCGAGCTGGCGCTGCAGCTCGGTACCAGCGTGACGCCCGTGCGCGACGCGATGCTGCAACTGGTGCAGGAAGAGGCGCTGGTGCTGCGCTCGCTGCGCGATTTCCGCGTGCCCGTGCTCAGCGTGGCGCGCTACCTGGAAATCCGCGCGCTGCGGCTGGAACTGGAAGGGCTGGGCGCGTTCGAGGCGGCGCAGCGCATCGACGACGCCACCCTGGCCGACCTGGAGCGCCTGCTGCAGGCGAACGAAGAGGCGATTGCGCGGCACGACTTGCCGGCGGCCCTGCAATGCAACCAGGCGTTTCACCTGGGCCTGGCGCAGGCGGCCGGCATGCCGACGTTAAAACGCTTCGTCGACCACCTGTGGATGCAGACGGCGCCCCTGATCGCCGCCGGCTACGCCAGCTTTTCGCCCGACATGCGCGTCGGCCACCACCACGCCATCATCGCCGCGCTGCGCCAGCGCGACGGGGCGGCTGCGCGGCGCGCCATCGAACAGGACATTCTCGACGGCGGCACGCAGATGCTGGCGTATGTGATGCGCCAGGAGCGCATCCACGCCGGCGCAACACAACTAGACAAGGAAGCACATGACGCAGAACACGCACAAGACTGAACAGAAGATTGAACAGAAAACGGCCATCGTCACGGGCGCCAGCCGCGGCATCGGCCACGCCGTGGCCGAGCGCTTCCGCAGCCTGGGCTGGCGCGTGATCACCGTCTCGCGCAGCCCGATTCCGGGCGGCTGCCCGCGCAGCCAGGAGCACAACACGCATGTGTGCATGGATCTGTCGGACCTGAGCCAGATCGGGCAGATGGTCGACACCCTGCGTCCCATGCTGGGCGACTCTAAATTGCACGCGCTGGTGAACAACGCGGGCGTGTCGCCGAAGGGGCCGGGCGGCTCGCGCGTCAATTCGCTGACCACCGACATGCAGACGTGGCAGGAGATGTACAACACGAATTTCTTTGCGCCGCTGGCCCTGACGCGCGGCTTTGCGCAGGAATTGTCGAATGCGCACGGCGCCGTCGTGAACCTGTGCTCGATCGCCGGCTACCGCGTGCACCCGTTCGCCGGCTCCGCCTACGCCAGCTCGAAGGCGGCGCTGGCGTCGCTGACGCGCGAAATGGCCAACGACATGGCGCCGCTGAACGTGCGCGTGAATGCCATCGCGCCGGGCGAGATCGACACGGCGATTCTGTCGCCGGGCACCTCGCACATCGTCGACACGCAAATCCCCCTGCGCCGCCTGGGCACGACGGCCGAAGTGGCGGATCTGGTGGAGTTCCTGTGCAGCGAGCGCGCCTCGTACATCACGGGCGCGGAAATTCCCATCGACGGCGGCCAGCGTATTTAATCCAGGAGGAAGATCATGAGCAAACATATCGGCATCGTCGGCTGCTCGGCCGAAGGCGCGGCCCTGTGCTACCGCACGATTTGCGAAGAGGGCGCGCATGCGCTGGGAGCGTATGAACATCCGGAAGTCACGCTGCACACGCCGCCGCTGGCGCGCTATGTGGCTTGCCTGAATGCGGGCGACCTGGCCGGCGTGGCCGAACTGATGCTGGCGTCGGCGCACAAGCTTGCCGCGGCGGGCGCCGATTTCTTGATCTGCCCCGACAACACCATCCACCAGGCATTCGCGCTGGTGGCACCTCGCTCGCCGCTGCCCTGGCTGCATATCGCCGATGTGGTGGCCAGCGAGGCGGCCGCGCGCGGCTACCAGCGCGTGGGATTGACGGGCACGCGCTGGCTGGTCGACAGCGCCGTGTATCCGGACAGGCTGGCCGCGCGCGGCATCGATTGTGTGCGGCCGGGCGAAGACGAGCGCAGCGAAATCAACCGCATCATCATGGAAGAACTGGTGCCGGGCGTGATCCGGCCGAAAAGCGTCACCCGCTTCCAGGCCGTCATCGCCGGCTTGCGTGAGCAGGGCTGCGACGCCGTCATCCTTGGCTGCACGGAAATCCCGCTGATCATCGGCGACGCCAATTCGCCGCTGCCGACGCTCGATTCCACGCGCTTGCTGGCGCGCGCCGCCTTGCGCCGGGCGCTGGACGCCTGACTATTTGTCCAGCTGCGCCTGCAGGGCCGCCACCACCAGCGCGTGATCGTCCGCCTGCGCCAGGCCGGACACGGTGACCGTGCCGACCAGTCCCACGCCGCGTATCAGCAGGGGAAACGCGCCGCCGTGGCCCGCGTACTCGATGTCATCGAGGTACTTCACGTCTTCGAAGGTGCTGCCCCGGCTTTTATACGAGATGCCCATGTAGTAGGAGCTGCGGCAAAAGCGCTGCACCGTGTTGTTTTTGCGGCGTATCCAGTCCGCCTGGTCCGCCGTGGCGCCCGTCATGGCGTGGTGGAACAGCACCTGGCCGTTGCGCGTGATGTTGACGGTGACGGCCTTGCCCCGCTTGCGCACTTCCTCGACGATCCACAGGCCCACGGCCAGCGCCGCGTCGTTGTCGAAGCGTTCGAATTGCAGGGATTCTTCCTGCTGCGCCAGGGTTTGCAGCAAATCGGCGTAATGATCCATCGTGGAGGCGGGTGGTAGTGGCTGGAAGCGCTACTGTAGCGCACCATGGGGGCTTTTTGTGTAATACGGCTAAAATAGGCGGCATGAACCTGTCCCTGTTTGCCGATGAGGACGACGTCCCGGCCGGACCGGTGCCGCTGGTGCCTGGCTCGTCCGCGTCGGTCCTGCTGCGCCGTTTTGCGCTGCCGTATCTGCCCGAGCTGCTGCCGGCGCTGGACGCCATCGTGCTGTCCGCGCCCCTGCGCCACATGGCCACGCCGGGCGGTTTGCGCATGTCCGTAGCCATGAGCAATTGCGGCCCCCTGGGCTGGGTCACGGATGGGCGCGGCTACCGCTATGCGCGGCTCGATCCCGCCAGCGGTTTGCCCTGGCCGCCCATGCCGCCCGTGTTCCTGCGCCTGGCGCAGCAGGCGGCGCTGGCGGCCGGCTATCCGGGCTTCACGCCCGACGCCTGCCTGGTCAACCGCTATGCGCCCGGCGCGCGCATGACCCTGCACCAGGACCGCGACGAATGCGATTTCAACGCGCCCATCGTTTCCGTCTCGCTCGGTTTGCCCGCCACCTTTTTGTTCGGCGGCGCCGAGCGCAGCGACAAGGCGGCCCGCATCGCGCTGCTGCATGGCGACGTGGTGGTGTGGGGCGGCGCCGACCGCCTGCGCTTCCACGGCGTGGCGCCGCTGAAGGAGGGCGAGCACGCGGTGCTGGGCGCGCAGCGCATCAATTTGACGTTTCGCAAGGCTGCCTGAGCTGGCGCCACGGCGTGGCCGGCTTGACGATGTAGTGCGCATGCACATGGCGCCACGGAATGGCCAGGTAGACCAGCACCACGAACGCGCATTCAAACGCGGTTGCCGCGGTGGCGGGATCGATCTGGCCGTTCAGCCATTGCGGCAGCGGCACGAGCAGCAGCCAGATGGTCTTCCACAGCGCCTCCCACAGCAGCAGGGGCAGCATCTGCAGCGGATAGCGCAAGCCCAGCAAACATAGCAGCGAAAACGCGGCCAGCATGCAGTTGACGGTGCCCCGCGCCAGTTCCCACGGCGCGTGCGGCGTGACGACGCCGGGCCACAGCACGCTGCCCAGCCCCAGGACAACCAGCAGATACATGGCGCGCAGCGCATACAGACGGGCGGTCGATACGGTATTCATGGTGCTCTCCTGCTTGTGGGTTGGCAGCGTCAGGGTTTACTCGACTTCCTTGAGGATGGTCTCCAGGCTGCCCAGGCGCGCCTGGATCTGCGCCACGGAGGCGTTCAATACGGCCAGCGACGCTGCCGTTTCCGCCTGCGCGGCGGCCATGGACCTGGCCAGTTCCTGGTAGGCGCCGTCCTGCGCCAGCCGGGCGCGCGCCTGCACGATACCGGACGTATATTTGAAGGCGAAGATGATGACGGCGGCCGTGCAGGGGAAGAAGAAGGCGGCGAAAAAGATATTTTCAGACATGATGACCTCTACAGTTCAGGATTAATCGGCATTGGGAGTGAGCGAGGACGCCGCGGCGGCGATGCTGGCCGGCGTCAGCAGCAATTCAAATGGGCTGGCCTCGAAGTAATTAAGGGCCTTGCCGTCATGCGACAGTTCCAGCTGGCTGGTGACGAGTCCCGCGTGTTCCAGCTTTTGCAGGTGCAAATGCAGTAGGGGCCGGCTGATGCCCAGGTCGCGCGCCAGCTGGCTGATGTAGTTGCGCCCGCCGCTGGCCAGCGCCGCGATGATGCGCAGCCGGTGCGGATTGTCGAGCGCCGCCAGCATGGCCAGCAAGCGCTCGCCGGTGGGACGGGGTGTATTTGTATCTGTCATGTGTCAACATTATCTGACATGTGTTAGCGAGTCAAGATAAATCATTTGCCGCATTAATGCAAGATACTTGCAAATACGGCGATTTTTCTCCATGATATGCAACTTGTTTGCATATGGAGCCTTGATCATGAAGCGCGATTCCCTTTCTTCGCCCCTGCCCGACGTGGCGGCCGGCCCCCATCTTGGTCACCCCTTGCCATTGGAATGGGTCGGTATGCAGGGCATCGCCTTGCCGCTGTGGCTGGAAGAGGGCGGGCAGGCGCAGCAAGTGCATGCCTGGGCCGACGTGCACGTCGATCTGCCCGATCCGCGCGTGAAGGGTATCCATATGTCGCGCCTGTATCTGCTGCTCGACGCGTTTGCCGCCGCGCAGCCGCTCGATGCGGGCGCCCTGGCCGCCGTGCTGCGGCGCATGGTGGACAGTCACGCCGACTGCGGCAGCACGCAGGCGCGCATCGCGCTGGCGTTTCCCGTGCTGCGGCGCCAGCCGGCGCTGCTGACGGCTGGGCTGGCGGGATGGAAATCGTATCCCGTGCGCCTGCATGCCAGTGTTTCTCCGCAAGGTTTTGCCCTGTCCCTGACGGTGGAGATCGGCTATTCGTCGACCTGTCCGTGCTCGGCGGCGCTGGCGCGGCAATTGCTGGCCGAGGCCTTTGCGGCGCAGTTCGGTAAAGGCGGCATCGACGGCGCAGCCGCCAGCGACTGGCTGCAGGAACACGCGAGCCTGGCCACGCCGCACAGCCAGCGCAGCACGGCGACGGTGACCGTGCCATTGACGCAGCAGGCGGAGCTGGACTTGTTTCCCCTGATCGACCTGGTGGAAGCGGCGCTGGCGACACCCTTGCAGACGGCCGTGAAACGGGCCGACGAACAGGCGTTTGCGCGCTTGAATGGTGCTAATCTGATGTATGTGGAAGACGCGGCCCGCCGCGTGCAGGCGGCGCTGGCGCCGCATCATGCGCAGGCGCGTGTTACCGTACGGCATATGGAAAGCCTGCATCCGCACGATGCCGTGGCACAGGCGGGCCAGCTTGCCTGAGCTTTTCACTCAACCACCGTGGAGGAAGACCGCATGCCGGAGAACATCACGCAGGAGCCGGGCGAAGACAGCCTGGAAGAGGAACTGGAGCGCGAGCGGCGCGAGCATGCGCTGATCGACGAGGAGAAGCTGGGCATGGACGAGCTGGAAGAGGAACATTTGAAGCGGGAACGCCAGCCGGGCGCGCCGGCGGGGCGCTAATGCGCATGCACTGCATCAGCGCTGGCATCGCGTCGCGCCGCCCGGTACAATTTCGCTTTGTCATTCTCCCTCAGCCCCGGAGGCCCATGAAATATCGCGCATTGTTCCAGTTTGTCCTCGGCCTGACAGGCGCCGTCCTGGCCGGCTCGCAAGCTCATTCCGCCACCATCTGCACCGCCATGGCCGATGCCAAGACAGGCGCCGTCCTGCTGCAGGAGGGCAATTGCATCGACCGCGTTACCCCCGCGTCCACGTTCAAGATCGCGCTCAGCCTGATGGGCTATGACGCCGGCTTCCTCAAGGACGAGCACAAGCCCAGCTTGCCATTCCGCCAGGGCTATGTGGACTGGGGTGGCGAAGCGTGGCGCCAGGATACGGACCCGTCGCGCTGGATGCAGTATTCGGTCGTCTGGTATTCGCAGCAGATCACACAGGCGCTGGGCGCCGAGCGCTTCCAGAAATATGCCAAGGCATTGCGCTATGGCAATGCGGATGTGTCGGGCGACCCGGGCAAGGACAACAGCCTGGAGCGCTCGTGGATCAGCTCTTCGCTGAAGATATCTCCGCTGGAACAGCTGGGTTTCTTGCGCAAGCTGGTCAACGATCAATTGCCCGTCACGAAACAGGCGATGGAGCAGACGCGACGCCTGACGCGCCTGGCGGACGTGGGCGGCTGGCAAGTGCATGGCAAGACGGGCGCCGCCTTCCCGCGCAAGCCTGACGGCAGCTTCGACGAAGCGCATGGCTACGGCTGGTTCGTGGGATGGGCCAGCAAGGGCGGGCGCAGCATCGTGTTCGCGCGCCTGGTGCAGGATGAGCAGAAGGGCTTGCCATCGGCGGGCTTGCGTACGCGCGAAGCCATGCTGAAAGAATTGCCGGCCCTGCTGGAGCAGGCGCAGAAGTGACGGCCAGCATCGTCGTCGCCACCTTCATCGCCACCGAGGGCGAGTACCTGGAAGCCGTCATCGAGGTGGGCGGCCAGCGCCTGCACGTGATGGACGAGTTCGGTGGCGGGCAACTGGCCGCCGGCACGCAAGTCCAGCTCGAACTGTGGCCCATGGCCAGCGAAATCGACGACTGGGATGCCATTTTCCGCGCCAATCCTGGCCGGGAAAAGCGCCTGGTACGCCTCGATGGCTGGCGCTACCTGGCGCTCGGCGTCGTCACCCAGGTCGATCCCGTCGTCTGCGATTGCGGCCTGCTGCAGCTGGAAAACCCGTTTGCGACGCATGACGGGCGCTGCGTGGGCGCGTATGTCGGCGTCACCTTGGCGCGCCTCGATGCTTGCCTGGCGTAAATTCCGGCCCGCTTTGTTGCCCGCCCTATATACTTGCTGAAACGGATTTCCCGGCATCAGACAAGGTTACAAGCATGGCATCAGGCATGGAGCAGTTTCAGGAAAAAGCACGGCAGGCGTTCATACGGGCGCGCGCGCAGGCAGTGCGCGTGGCCGGAGTGGCATGGGTCAAGGCAGTGGCGCTGTACCGGCGCGGCCACGCGCACTTGATGACCTTGCCGCCCGTGCGGCGCGCGCTGGTGCTGGCCTTATGGTCGTTTCTGGCCCTGCTGGCGCTGGTGATCCTGTACATGCTGTTGCTGATTCCCCTGACACCGAGCATCCACGACCTGCGCCAGGCGCGCGCGGCCGCGCCGACCACCATGGTCAGCGCCGATGGCAAGGAACTGGCCCGCTTCGACCAGGGCTTGCAGGAGCGGGTCACGTTAAAGCAGATTTCGCCGAACGTGATCAGTGCGCTGATCTCGACGGAAGACCACCGTTTCTATGAACACCACGGCATCGACTTCACGCGCACGGCCGGCGCCATCCTGCATACGGCAGGGGGCAACCCGCAAGGCGGTTCCACCATCACGCAGCAGCTGGCGCGCAATATGTTCCCGGAGGAAATCGGCCGCTCGCGCAACCTGAACCGCAAGCTCAAGGAATTGATCACGGCCCTGAAAATCGAGGCCACCTACAGCAAGACGGAAATCCTGGAAGCCTACCTGAACACGGTTCCTTTCCTGTACAACACCTACGGCATCGAAATGGCGGCCCGCACCTATTTCGACAAACCCGCCTCGCGTCTCGACATCCTGGAAAGCGCCACCCTGGTCGGCATGCTCAAGGGCACGAATTACTACAATCCCGTCGGCAATCCCGAACGCTCCCTGCAGCGGCGCAACGTGGTGCTGGGCCAGATGCGCAAGCACGACGTCATCGACGAGGCGCGCTACAAGCAGCTGATCAAGCGACCGCTGCGCCTGCATTTCGAGCGCCAGAGCGAGCGGGCGCAGTCGGACAGCCATTTCACGGCCTATGTGCGCAAATGGCTGATCGAGTGGGCCGACGAGAACGACTACAACCTGGAACTCGATGCGCTGGTGGTGCACACCACGCTCGACTACGACTTGCAGCAGGCGGCCGAGCGCGCCGTCGAGCGCCAGGCGAATGCCTTGCAGGCGATCGCCGACGTGGAATGGAGCCGCGCCGGCGTGCCGTCGTCCACGTCGACGGGCATGTACGCGGGCATGCAGGGCGGCACCGTGCCCTTCGATTATTTCTGGAAATCGCATCCGGCGCTGCTGGACGCCTTCGTGCGCGAGTCGGGCGACTACCGCAAGCTGACGGCGGCCGGCGGCACGCCCGAAGCGGCGCTGGCGCAGCTGAAGGGCGACCGCGCCTTCATGGCGGCCCTGCGCAAGTCGAAGACACGGCTGGAAGCGGGCTTTGCGGCCATGGACCCGGCCACGGGCGCCGTGCGCGCCTGGGTGGGCAGCCGCGACTTTGCACGCGAACAGTTCGACCACGTGTCGCAGGCGGCGCGCCAGCCCGGTTCCACCTTCAAACCCATCGTGTACGGCGCGGCGCTGGAAAAGGGCTTAAGCCCTGAGCACGTCTACCGCGATGCCGTGATGGACATCAAGGCGGCCGACGGCACGAAATGGCGCCCGACGGACATGAGCGGCACGACGGGCCGCGACATGACCATGCGCGACGGCCTTGTTTATTCAAAGAACACGATCACGGCGCAAGTGATGCAGGACGTCGGCTTGCCGCCGATCATCAAGCTGGCGCGCGCGCTCGGCATCCGCGACAGCAAGCTGGAAAAAGTGCCGTCCTTGGCGCTGGGCACCAGTCCCGTCACCTTATTGGAAATGGTCAACGCCTACGCCAGCATCGCGGCCCAGGGCGAGGCCCGTTTGCCGTTCGTCGTCACGCACATCACCGACCGCGAAGGCAAAGTCATCGCCCGCTTCGGCGAAGACAAGCCCAAGCGCGCCATGCAGGCCGAATCGGCCGCCACCCTGACGGACATGATGCGCGGCGTCATCGACCGCGGCACGGGCACGGCCATCCGCAGCCGCTTCGGCATCCGTTCCGACGTGGCCGGCAAGAGCGGCACCACGCAAAACAATGCGGACGGCTGGTTCATCCTGATGCACCCGCAACTCGTCGGCGGCGCCTGGGTCGGTTTCAACGACGCGCGCGTCACCATGCGCAGCAATTACTGGGGCCAGGGCGGCCACAACGCCGTGCTGGTGGTGGGCGACTTCTTCAAGACGGCGCTCGACACGGGCAAGCTGTCGCGCGACGCCATCTTCCCCGGCGGCAAGCCACCGCCGCCGCTGCGCCATGTGGAACCTGTCGAGGAACCGCAGGATGAGCCGGTCGAAGAGCCGGGCGATCTGCTGCAGGAAGGCGCGCCGCCCGCGCCGCTGGCCGTGCCGGCGGAAGAGGGCGGGCAGGAAGCGCATGGCAAGGCCGTGCCGGAGCCCGTTCCGGCCCCGTTGCCGCAGCCCGTGCCTGTTCCGCAAGGCTAAGCGGCAGCCTACAGGACGACGATTGTGACTATCGCATTCAGGCATGGCGACACGCTTGGCGACATCGGCTACGAGGTGCTGCTGCATTCGCTGCTGTCCACCGTGGCCGTGCGCCTGGAGGGGGGCGAGTGGGGCGCGCGCTTTCCCTGCATCATGCTCAAGCTGTGCCGGGGGCGCCTGGACGCCGCCGATGCCGCTGCGGCCTGCGCCGAGTGGCGGGACCTGCAGGCTGGCCTCGCCGTCTTGCCGCCGGGGCAGGTGGTGTGGGATTTCAATGACCTTGCCAGCCGGCCGCCGTGGGGCGAAGCTATCGGCCCACGGGTCACTTCCATGGCGGACTACCACGTCACTACTGGCGGCCTGCCCCTGCTCGACGTCATGGGCGATTGCCTTGCCGCCTTGAGCGCCTCGGGCGGCACGCTGGAGATCATTCCTTTTGACGGGCTGGCGCCGTTTTACTATGTCAATTAATACAGGACCAAGATGACAGCGAAGCCCACCTTGCGCCTGATCCTCGGTGACCAGCTCAATACGCAGCACCGCTGGTTTACCGACGTCGACGACGCCACCATCTACGTCTTGATGGAAGTGCGGCAAGAAACCGATTATGTGCTGCATCACGCGCAGAAAATCCTGGCGATCTTCGCTGCCATGCGCGACTTTGCGCGCCAGCTGCGCGAGGATGGCCACGCCGTGCATTACATCGCCATCGGCGACGTGGCCAGCACGCGCTCGATACCGGAGAATATCGAAGCGCTGATTCGCCACTATGACGCCGGCGCCGTCGAATACCAGGCGCCCGACGAGTGGCGCCTCGACCAGCAGCTCTACCAGGCCGGACGGCGCTCGGCCATCCCCTGGCTGATGGTCGACAGCGAGCATTTCTATACGGCCCGCCACGAGGCGGCCGATATTTTCGCCGGGCGCAAGCAGTGGCTGATGGAGTTTTTCTACCGCCAGATGCGCAGCGCGCATCAGGTGTTGATGGAAGACGCGAAAAAACCCGTCGGCGGCCAGTGGAATTTCGATCACGATAACCGCAAGCCCTGGCGCGGCACGCCCGCCGAGCCGCAAGACCCGCGCACCGTGCATGACCATTCCCGTCTATGGGAAAGCATCGTCGCCGCCGGCGTGAAAAGCTTCGGCGCGCCCCATGCGGACCGGCTGGCGTGGGCGCTGAACCGGGACGAGGCGCTGCAGCAGCTCGATGCCTTCATCGAGCGGGCCTTGCCGCATTTTGGCGATTTCCAGGATGCCATGAGCAGCAAGGCCTGGCGCTTGTTCCACTCCCTGCTGTCGTTCGCGCTGAACGTGAAAATGCTGAACCCGCGCGAAGTCGTCGGCAGGGCGCAGGCCGCCTACCACGCCGGCCACGCTCCCCTGGCCGCGGTCGAGGGCTTCATCCGCCAGATCCTTGGCTGGCGCGAATATGTGCGCGGCGTCTACTGGACGCAGATGCCCGGTTATGCGGAAAAGAATTTCTTTGGCCATGCGCGTGCGCTGCCCTCCTGGTTCTGGGACGGCAAGACGAGGATGCATTGTTTGTCGCAGGCGATCACGCAGTCGCTGGAACAGGCGCACGCGCACCACATCCAGCGCCTGATGGTAATCGGCAACTTCGCGCTGCTGGCCGGCCTCGATCCGGCGAGGGTCCACGGCTGGTACCTGGGCATTTACATCGATGCCTTCGAATGGGTGGAACTGCCCAATACCGTCGGCATGAGCCAGTTCGCCGACGGCGGCCTGCTGCCCACCAAGCCATATGTCTCCAGCGCCGCGTATATCGACCGCATGGGCGATTATTGCAAGGAATGCCATTACGACAAGAAGGCGCGCATCGGCGAGCGCGCCTGTCCGTTCAATGCCCTGTACTGGGATTTTTTCCACCGCAACGCGGCCACGCTGGAGCGCAATCCCCGCATCGGCATGGCGTATCGTCAGCTGGAAAAAATGGACGAGGAAACAGTCGCCGCTTTCCGCCAGCAGGCTGGCGCCATGCTGGACAGGCTTGATGCGCTGTAAGGCAGGGCAATGGGGCAGGCGATACGGCTAGACGGTATTGCGCCGCAAGCCCGCTTCCCGCACGAACACTTGCAGCGCGGGCATGGTTTGCTGGTGCAGCGTTTTCAGTTCCGCTTGCAGCGCGGGCGTGATGGACAGGCTGCCGTTCGCTTGCTCGCGCACGGGCAAGCCCAGCGCTTGCGCCATTTCAACCGGGTAGTTCGTGAAGTCGCCATACGGACGCTTGCCGTCGACGGACGGGGTGGGCCAGTAGCCTTCGGCCAGGTAGTCTTCCGCGCCCATGCCCAGCATTTCCAGCGACAGCCATGATTGCTTGCGCAGCAGCTGCAGGTGGCGCGTGGTAAATATGAACGGCGCCTTGCCGTAGGCATAGCTGCCCGGCTTCAGGTCGGCCATCTGCATGAAGTGGGGCAGCAGTTGCGACGCTTCCATCAGGCGCTGCGCGGCCAGCGCCGCATCCTTGCTGGCGATGGCCTGCATGGCCAGTGCCAGCGTATCGCCTTTGCCCAGCGGGTATGCCGGATTGAGCATGGGCGCGCCGCTTTCCACGGGCGACCAGCCGATATTGAAACGCCGTATCAGCGCCAGATGCTGCACATTGAGCACCTTGGGCAGCGGTGCGTCGAGGGTGGCCACGATGCGCTGGCGCACGGCGCGGGGCAGGTCGTTGTCTGCCGCGCGCGCAAGCACGGGCGAGCACAGCAGGACGCCGGCGACGCGCAGCAGCTGGCGCCGCAGGGGTTGGCTCAGCCGTTGCATCACGGCGCCGTCAAGTCCTGGCGCTGGAATTCGATGCGGTTTTCCTGGTAGGTCCACTTGGTGTAGGGGCCGAACACGCGCCGGTTTTCCTTGCTGTCGGCATTCGATTGCTCGCGCTTCATGCGCCGCACGAGGGCGGTATCGACCAGCGGTTCGGTCGTCGTGCCGAACACTTCGTGCCGCACGCTTTGCTTGGCGTCGGCGCCGCGCGAAATGATGGTGAGCTTGCGCGTGGCGGGATCGAAGTACAGGCGCATGGCAAACGTGTTCATGTCCTGCAGGTACAGGCCATCGTCGCGCTGCTGGGCGTAGAAATAATCGCCGCAGACGGCCTTCGGCTCGCGTTTCCACTCGCAGGACAGGACGATCAGCAGGTGATGCTCATCGAGTTGCTTGACCGAGATGCGTCCCTTGGAATAGCCCCAGTTACTGGGCGGCACGGTCTTCGACGAGAGCAGATTGTATTCGCCCACCAGCTTGGTCAGGGGAAGGGGCGCTTGGGCGAAGGCGCCGGCGCAGAGAGTCAAGGCGGCTGCCGCTGTGGCGCCGCGTAGGCAGGAAAATGGAGTCATGATGGCCATAAAGAAAAGTTGCCATATTATAGATGGCAACTTGCCAAGATGGCCGCGCGCTTGCGCAGCGCGCCGCTTGTTACTTCAGCTTGCTCAATTCCGCCACGTCGATCTTGACGACCTTGCCCTCGGTGGCGGCCACGAGTGCATGGAAGTGGGGCGTCGCGTAGTGCGCCGTCAGGGCCGCGTTGTTCGTCCATTCTTCCAGCATGATGAAGCGCGTGGGAATCTTGTTGTCGAGGTGCAGTTCGTAGCGCAGGCAGCCGCTTTCCGCGCGGCTCGGCGGCACGACGGCTTCCAGGGCGGCGCGCACGGCGTCGATATGTTGAGGTTGGGCATCGATGGTGGCGACGACGGTCAGGGTCATGGTGGTCCTTGTAAAGTGGTGGGGCGGATGCAGCTTAGCGCATCTTGCCCTTTCTTGTCCGCCATGCCCAGTCTGGTTGCGCCGAAACAGTTTCCGCCGCAGCCAGATAATCAAGCTGATCCTACGCCGCCTGCAGCGCGCCGATCTGCTCGAAGGCCGCCGTCATGGCCTGCGCCCTGGCTGCGTCGCTGACCTTGACGCCTTCGGCGCGCACGATCTCGATCTGCTTGATGCCGAGGAAGCCGAGGAAGGCGCGCAGATGGCTTTCCTGGTGTTCCAGGGCGGCCATCGGCGTGTCGGCGCCGTAGTAGCCGCCGCGCGTCGAGGCGATGATCACGCGCTTGGCTCCCAGCAAGCCTTCCGGGCCATTGGCGCCGTACTGGAAGGTCTTGCCGGGCACTGCCAGCGCGTCGAGCCACGATTTGAGCTGGCTGGGGATGGCGAAGTTGTACATGGGCGCGCCGATGACGATGACGTCGGCGGCCAGCACTTGCTCCAGCGCAGCGGCAAGGATTTCCCCCTCGGCGGCACCGGGTGCGGCCGTAAATTGCGGCAAGGGCTGGGCGGCCAGGTCGCGATAGTGGACGGTAGCGCCGGGCGCGGCCGCTTGCAGGCGGGCGGCGATGGCGGCGCTCAGTTGGCGGCTGACGGAATGCTCGCCAAGGACGCTGGAATCGATATGCAGGATGTTCATGGTTGCCTTCTTGGATGGTATGATCGGGTGGTATGTTTTTGTAACCGGGTTAAATATAGTGACTATCAAATGAACGCACAAGAAGGCACTTTTTCCACACTGGGGCACACGGATGTGACCATGAGCGAGGTGGCCGCGCGCGGGGCCGAGCTGGAAAAGCGCATGCGCGACCATGGCGGCCATGCGGGCGTGGCGGACTCGTGCCGCCCGATCACGGATATCCTGACCCGCGTGGGCGACAAATGGAGCGTGATGGTGGTGATGTTGCTGGGCAATGGCACCAAGCGCTTCAACGAGATGCGCCGCCTGATCGGCGGCATTTCGCAGCGCATGCTGACTTTGACCCTGCGCGGCCTGGAGCGCGACGGTCTCGTCACGCGCACGGTGTTTCCCACCGTGCCGCCGCGCGTCGACTATGCGCTGACGGACCTTGGGCGTTCGCTATTGATTCCCATCAGCGCGCTGGGCGCCTGGGCCTACGGCCACCGCGACGCCATCGATGCGGCGCGGCTGGCGTTCGATGCGAGGGCCGATGCGGGCGCGGCGCCAGGCAGTCAGGCCAGCTCAGTTAAGCTAGATGAATGACGGCCAGCATGTCGCAGCCATCCGCATCCATGCCTTTTTCCACGAAACCCATGCTGGCATAGAACTGTTTCGCGTTGGCATTGCCGGGCTTGTAGCAGATTTCGATGCTGCGCGCATCCGGGCGGGCGCGGATTTCCGCCAGCGCCAGGGCGAGGGCGGCGCGGCCATGGCCTTGCCCTTGGCGCCGGTGGTCGATCATGAAGCGCCAGATCTGGTAGTGGCCGGGCGGGTCGTCGGCGTCGGGCGAGACGAACATCAGGAAGCCGATCACCTCTTCGTCGCCATACACGGCGCGCGTATGCAGGATGGCGGGATGGAAACTCGCTTGCGCGATGGAATAGTCGTTGCTGGCCAGGTAGTCGCGCTGCTGCGGCAACAGGGGCAAGTCGCTGACGAGGTCGAAATTGTCGACGGTGACGGGGCGCAGGCTGATAAGCATAGTGGACGGCAATGAAGGGCAATGCCTGGCAGTATGGGGAAAAATTACTCAATTGGCAATACTGTTCCACCACCCGCATCAAACGGCGGTGGAACACCGAGGGCACGGCGGCTGTGGCTCGGGCCGCCATCACATTTACCTGGCAGCGACCGCCTCGGCCCCGGCCTGCGGCGCCTGCCAGCCGCCGCCCAGCGCCCGGTACGCGGCGACTGCCGCGCGCGCCGACGCCGTTTGCGCCTGCGTGCGCGCGTCCCTTGCACGCAGCAGCCTCGTATCGGCCTGCAGTACATCAAGCCGGCTGGTGACGCCTTTCTCGTAGGCTGCCAGCGAAGCGTCGCGGGCGCGCTCAAGCGCCTCTACGCCATGCGCCAGTAAATTGGCCTGTTCTTCATGGCGCAGCAGAGCCGAGCAGGCGTTTTCCACGTCTTCGGCAGCATGCAGCGCGGCGAGCCGGTAGGCCGCCAGCAGCTCGGCTTCCTGGCCACGCGAAGCCTCGATCTGCGCATCGATGCGGCCGAAATCGAACAGGCGCCAGCGCAGGCCCAGCATGCCGGCGGCCTGGCCGGAGCCGCTGCCGAACAGGGCGCCGCCGGCCGTGGCGCTGCCAAACAAGGCGCCAAAATTGAATTTCGGGTAGTACTCGGCAACAGCCGCGCCGGTGCGCGCGCTGGCCGCGGCGAGGCGCCGCTCGGCGGCGATCAGGTCGGGCCGGCGCCGCAGCAGTTCGCCTGGCGAGCCGCCGGCCGTGATACGCGGCGCGCGCGCCATCACGCCGGCGGCGGCCATTTCATCGCCGTAGGTGCCGGGTGCCGCGCCCAGCATCACGTCGAGCGCATGCAGCGCCACCTCGCGCGCCGTGTCCAGGCCGGGCACGGCGGCGCGCGCCTGCGCCAGCGATGCTTCGGCCTGCCGCAGCGCCGGCTCGTTCGCCAATCCCTTGTCGTATAGCAGTGTGGCGAGTTCCAGCAGCGCCGCGTCGGTGTCGACCTGCCGGCGCGCGAGGTCGAGCCGCGCCTGCAGGCCCTGGATGGACAGGTAAAGGTCCGCCGTTTGCGCCGCCACGGCCAGGCGCGTTGCGGCCCAGCCAGCCTCGCTGGCCTCGTAATCGGCGCGCGCCGCCTCACGTTCGCGGCGCAGGCCGCCGAACAGGTCGAGTTCCCACGACGCCTGCAGGTTCAATTCACGCGCGCTGCCGGCGCGGTCATGGCCTGGCGTGGCGCTCAAGACCTTGCCCAGCGGCGTTTGCACCGACTGGTAGGCGCGCGCCGCCTGACCGCCAATGCTGGCCGACGGCAGCAGCGCGGCGTCTGCCGCCCCGGTGGCGGCGCGCGCCTGCCTGACCCTGGCCTGCGCCTGCTCCAGGTCGAGGTTTTGCGCCAGCGCCACCGTTACCAGACGGGTCAGGCGCGGATCGCCGAACGCTGTCCACCACTGCCGCAGTTCGGCAGCGTCCGTGTCCTGGCGCGCGCCGAGCGCCGCCTGGTGCAGATACTGCGCCGCTAGCGGTGCTTCGGGCCGGCGGTAGTCCAGGCCAGCAGTGCAGCCGGTGGCGGCCAGGCTGGCGGCGATCAGTAGAAAGGGGAGGCGCAGGCGTGGCAGTGGCATGGTGGTCTTCCAGTTCAAAAAAGAAATAATGTGTGACTATAATACATATTGGTCACTTATTGTGCATTCCGTCGCGGCGCGTTAAGCTGTGGCCATGAATTCCACCACACCCGACACACCAAGCCCTGCGCGCGGCCCGGCCGGCCACGACGTGCGCGACCAGATCGTTGCCGCCGCCACCGATTACTTCAGCCGCTACGGCTATGAAAAGACGACGGTCTCCGACCTGGCCAGGGCGATCGGCTTTTCCAAGGCCTATATCTATAAATTCTTCGAGTCCAAGCAAGCCATCGGCGAGCATATCTGCGCCAGCTGCCTGCGCCAGATCGAAACCGAGGTGAGAAACGCGGTGGCGGCGGCCGGCCAGCCGCCAGAGCAGCTGCGGCGCATGTTCCGGACCAGCGTCGAGGCCAGCTTGCGGCTGTTTTTCCAGGACCGCAAGCTGTACGACATCGCCGCCTCGGCCGCCACCGGGCGCTGGCCTGCCGTGCAGGCCTACGAGCTGGCGATGGGCGCCTTGCTGCAGGATATCTTGCGGCAGGGACGCAAGACGGGCGACTTTGAACGCAAGACGCCGCTCGACGAAACGGCCAGCGCGATCTATCTGGTGATGCGCCCCTACGTCAATCCCTTGCTGCTGCAGCACAGCGTCGACAGCAGCGAAACGGCGGTGCTGCAACTGTCCAGCCTGGTGCTGCGCAGCCTGTCGCCATAGTTTTGCACTAATTTGTGACCATTGACTTATTTGGTCACTGGTACCAGAATGAGAACCCTGATCACTCATTCATGGGATTCTTATGCGCTGGCGCCGCCTCGCTTCATCTGTAGTCATCTCCACCTTGCCCCTGGCCTTGAGCGCCTGCGCCGACAAGGCGCAGGCCGATCCGCGCACCGCCACGCCGCTGGTGCGCGCCGTCCCGGTGCAGGGCGCCGAAGCGGGCACGCGCAGCTTTACGGGCGTGGTCGCGCCGCGCGTGCAAAGCGACCTCGGTTTCCGCGTGGCCGGCAAGGTGCGCGAACGGCTGGTCGACGCCGGCCAGGCCGTGCGCCGTGGCCAGCCATTGTTGCGCCTCGACGCCGACGACCTGCAACTGCTGGCGCAGGCGCGGCAGGAGTCCGTCACGGCCGACCGCGCCCGCGCGCGCCAGGCGGCGGACGAGGAAGCGCGCTACCGCGACTTGCGCGGCACCGGCGCCATCTCGGCATCCAATTACGACCAGGTGAAGGCGGCGGCTGACGCGGCCGGCGCCCAATTGAAAGCGTCCGAAGCCCTGGCCGGGGTGGCGCGCAATGCGTTGCAGTACGCGGTGCTGCTGGCCGACGCCGACGGTGTCGTGATGGACACCCTGGCCGAACCGGGCCAGGTAGTCGCGGCCGGGCAGGTGGTGGTGCGCCTGGCCCATGACGGCCGGCGCGAAGCGGCGATCCAGCTGCCGGAAACCGTGCGCCCCGCGCTCGGCTCCAAGGGCCAGGCCACCCTGTTCGGCAGGCCGGGTGCCAGCGTGCCGGCCACCTTGCGCCAGCTGGCGCAGACGGCGGACCGGCAAACGCGTACTTTCGAGGCGCGCTATGTGCTCGACGCGGCGCTCTCAAGCGCGCCGCTGGGCGCCACCGTCACCCTGCGCCTGCCCGGCGCGCATGCCGCCAGCGGCACTGTGCAAGTGCCGCTGGCGGCCCTGCACGATGCGGGCAAGGGGCAGGGCGTGTGGGTGATCGCCGGTACGCCGGCGCAAGTGACCTGGCGGCCGGTGAAGGTGCAGGGGCTGCACGATGACGGCGCCGACGTCAGCGGCCTGAAGGCGGGCGAACGCATCGTCGCGCTGGGCGCCCATCTGCTGCACCAGGGAGAGCGGGTCAGGGTCGAACCGGCGCCAGTGGCCGCCGGCGCGGGAGCGCATCCATGAGCGCGGCGGGCTTCAACCTGTCGGCGCTGGCCGTGCGCGAGCGTTCCGTCACCCTGTTCCTGATCTGTCTCATTTCGCTGGCCGGCCTGCTGTCGTTCTTCAAGCTGGGGCGCGCGGAAGACCCGGCCTTCACGGTCAAGGTGATGACCATCGTCACCGCCTGGCCTGGCGCCAGCGCGCGCGAAATGCAGGACCAGGTGGCCGACAAGATCGAAAAGCGCCTGCAGGAGCTGCGCTGGTATGAACGGGCCGAGACCTACACCAGGCCCGGCCTGGCTTTCACGACCCTGACACTGCTCGACAGCACGCCGCCCGGGCAGGTGCAGGCCGAGTTTTACCAGGCGCGCAAGAAGGCCGGCGACGAGGCGGCCAATTTGCCGGCCGGCGTGATCGGCCCCATGATCAATGACGAATACGCGGACGTCACCTTTGCCCTGTATGCGCTGAAAGCCAAAGGCGAGCCGCAGCGCCTGCTGGTGCGCGAGGCGGAAACCTTGCGCCAGCGGCTGCTGCACGTGGCGGGCGTCAAAAAGGTCAATATCATCGGCGAGCAGGCCGAACGCATCTACGTGGAGTTTTCGCAGGAACGCCTGGCCACCCTGGGCGTGCGGGCGCAGGACGTGTTCGCGGCACTGCACGGCCAGAATGCCCTCACGCCGGCCGGCTCGGTCGAAACGCGCGGGCCGCAGGTGTCCATCCGCCTCGACGGTGCGCTCGACGCGCTGCAAAAGATCCGCGATACGCCCGTGGTGGTGCAGGGGCGCACCTTGGCCCTGTCCGATATCGCCACCGTGCGCCGTGGCCAGGAAGACCCGGCCAGTTTCATGGTGCGCAATGGCGGCGAGCCGGCGCTGCTGCTGGGCGTGGTCATGCGCGACGGCTGGAACGGGCTGGACCTGGGCAAGGCGCTGGACGGGGAAGTGACGGCCATCGGTGCCGCCATGCCGCTGGGCATGAGCCTGGCCAAGGTTACCGATCAGGCCGTTAATATCAGCGCGGCCGTCGATGAATTCATGCTCAAGTTTCTTGCCGCGCTGCTGGTGGTGATGCTGGTGTGCTTTATCAGCATGGGCTGGCGCGTCGGCATCGTGGTGGCCGCCGCCGTGCCGCTGACCCTGGCCGTCGTGTTCATCGTGATGGCCGCGACAGGCAAGAATTTCGACCGCATCACCCTCGGTTCCCTGATCCTGGGCCTCGGCCTGCTGGTGGACGATGCCATCATCGCCATCGAAATGATGGTCGTGAAAATGGAAGAGGGCTACAGCCGCATCGCCGCCTCCGCCTACGCCTGGAGCCATACGGCCGCGCCCATGCTGGCGGGTACCCTGGTAACGGCCGTCGGCTTCATGCCCAACGGCTTTGCCCGCTCCAGCGCCGGCGAATACACGAGCAATATGTTCTGGATCGTCGGCATCGCGCTGATCGCGTCATGGGTGGTGGCGGTGGTGTTTACGCCCTACCTGGGCGTGAAGCTGCTGCCCGAGCTGAAACAGGTCGCCGGCGGCCATGATGCGCTGTACGACACGCCGCGTTACCACCGCTTTCGCCGCCTGCTGGGGCGCGTGATCGCCCGCAAATGGCTGGTGTTCTGCACCGTGATCGGCCTGTTCGTGCTGGCCGTGCTGGGCATGGCCGTCGTCAAGAAACAGTTCTTCCCGATCTCGGACCGCCCTGAAGTGCTGATCGAAGTGCAGCTGCCCTATGGCAGCGCGATCGGACAGACCAGCGGCGCGGCGGCGAAAGTGGAAGCCTGGCTGGCGCGCCAGCCCGAAGCGAAGATCGTCACGGCCTATGTGGGCCAGGGCGCCCCGCGCTTTTACCTGGCGATGGGGCCGGAATTGCCCGATCCTTCGTTTGCCAAGATCGTCGTGCGCACCGACAGCCAGCTGGCGCGCGACAGCCTCAAGCAGCGCTTGCGCGTGGCCGTTGCCTCCGGCCTGGCGCCGGAGGCGCGCGTGCGCGTCACGCAACTGGTGTTCGGCCCGTACTCGCCGTTTCCCGTCGCCTACCGGGTCAGCGGCCCCGATCCCGAGGTGTTGCGCGGCATCGCCGACGAGGTGCGGCGCGTGATGCAGGCCAGCCCGATGATGCGTACCGTCAATACCGATTGGGGCACGCGCACGCCCACCCTGCATTTCAGCCTGCAGCAGGACCGCTTGCAGGCGATGGGCCTGACGTCGGCCGCCGTGGCGCAGCAGCTGCAGTTCCTGCTCAGCGGCGTGCCCGTCACCGCCGTGCGCGAAGATATCCGCACGGTGCAGGTGGTGGCGCGCGCGGCAGGCGACGTGCGGCTGGACCCGGCGCGCATCGCCGACCTGACCCTGGCCGGCGCGAATGGCGAACGCATCGCGCTGTCGCAGGTGGGCAGCGTCGAGGTGCGCTCGGAAGAACCCGTGATGCGCCGGCGCGACCGCCAGCCGACGATTACCGTGCGCGGCGACATCGCCGACGGCATGCAGCCGCCCGACGTCTCGGGCGCCATCACGGCGCAGCTGCAAGCCGTCATCGACAAGCTGCCGGCCGGCTACCGCATCGAGCAGGCCGGCTCCATCGAGGAATCGGCGAAGGCAACGCAAGCGATGCTGCCGCTGTTCCCCATCATGCTGGCGCTGACCCTGCTGATGATCATCCTGCAGGTGCGCTCGATCTCGGCGATGGTGATGGTGTTCCTGACCAGCCCGTTGGGCCTGATCGGCGTCGTGCCCACCTTGCTGCTGTTCCAGCAGCCGTTCGGCATCAATGCGCTGGTCGGCCTGATCGCGCTGTCGGGCATCCTGATGCGCAATACCCTGATCCTGATCGGCCAGATCCACCAGAACGAGGCGGCCGGCCTGGCGCCGTTTGACGCCGTGGTCGAAGCGACCGTGCAGCGCGCGCGTCCCGTGATCCTCACGGCGCTGGCGGCCATCCTGGCCTTTATTCCGCTGACCCATTCGGTATTCTGGGGCACCTTGGCCTATACCCTGATCGGCGGCACGTTTGCCGGCACGGTGCTGACCTTGGTTTTCCTGCCGGCCATGTACGCGATCTGGTTCAGGATACGGCCGCAGGCTGTATAGCTTGAATAGCGGGCCGGAGACGCGAGCCTGAGAAAATGCCGATGGCGGCGTTGCGGCTTCCTTGCCGTACTTGTGTACTGTCTGCGTCGCCGCGCCTTGCCCCCGACATTTTTCAGGTCCGCTTGGCCCGGGGAGCCTGTCTTTCTGACTTGGGCCGTTTCGTGGTTTGGCGGTTTGCTTGTTTGCTTGTTTCTTGTTGCTTGTCTCTTTCTCTAGGCTCCGGCGGCATCCTGCCGGTAGCGCGCCGGCGGCAGTTCGAACTGGTTCTTGAAGAAGCGGGTAAATGCGCTTTGCGAGGAAAAACCCAGGCGGTCGCCGATTTCCGCCACGCTCAGGCTCGTTTCGCACAGCAAACGGCGCGATTCGCGGCTTTTCGCGCGCAATTCCAGCGCGCGGAACGAGGTCTGTTCCTGCTGCAGCTGGCGCTGCAAGGTCCAGCGGTTCATCGCCAGACCGTCGCACAGGGCCGGCAGCAGCGCGGCGCCGTCGGCGTCCCCGGCGCCTTGCCGGCCCAGCAAATCGATGATCGCCTGCTCCACGCGGGCGGAAAACAGCTGCGCCCCCTGCAGCTGCTGCAACTGTCCCTGCGCGTGCCGCAGCGCGTGCGGCGCCAGCATGGCGTTGAACTGGGCGAAGGGCCGGTCCAGCGCCGGCGCGTCGAACGTCAGGGTATTGCGCGCCTGGCCGAAGGTGACGGCGGCGCCGAAGCATTCGGCAATGGCCGGCGCGAACCACGGCGCCTTGCCCTGGAAGCCGGCATGGAAGGCGGTGGGTGTGCCGTCGTCGTAGGCGCGCGCCACCAGCGACAGCATGCGGAAATTGGCCAGCGCCTGCATGGCGCCCCCCAGCTGGCAGAATTCGGACAGGTATTCGATCTCGATGCGCGTGCCGTTCTCGCTCATCAGCATGAAGTCGAATTCGCCGATCAGGCCCCGCAAGTGCAGCAGCTCGTGCAGCGCGCTGCGCAGGGTGGGGCGGTTGAAGCAGACGTGGGCGATGCCCGAGTAATGCGCGAACCAGTGCGTCACGTCGAGGTCGAGCAGGCCGCGGTGCTGCGGCAGCTGCTGGGCGTAGGCCGTCATGCGCCGGTGCCGCTCGGCGTTGATGCGGCCGCCCGGCTCGTCCAGCTGCGCCGGCGTGATGCCCGTCTGGCGAAAAAAGTCGGCGGGGTCGTGGCCATCGGCCTGCATGGCGCGCGCGCATTGCTGCGCGATGCGGTTCGAAACCGTGCGCGTGTCGGGTTTGTGCAAGGCTGCCTCCTGCTTGTTGTAGTAATTTTTCACAAATATTAGCACTTTGTAGGAGATTGTTGGTTGTTGTGCCATCTAACCAAAAATTGTTCTCGCGGGTATAAAACGCGTGCTGCGCAGTCAAGAAACTCACGCATTCTCACGCTATATTGTTTTCGGCCGGCCTTGCTGCCGTGCCTTGATACCTACAAAAACAGTCTTGGAGATAATGATGAATTGCACTTTGAAACCGATGGCCCGCGTGGTCGCCGGCTGCGTCGCCACGCTTGCCCTGGCCGCTTGCGGCAACAACCACACCGGCAGCGAGGGATACACGCAGCCCGTGTTCGGCGCCACTACCTACACCCAGTTGAAAGTCGACGGCTATACCTTCAAGGACATGAACCGCAACGGCAAGATCGACCCGTACGAAGACTGGCGCCTGCCGGCCGAGGCGCGCGCGGACGACCTGTTGTCGCGCATGAGCCTCGATGAAAAAACGGGCCTGATGATGCACGGCACCGCGCCCACTGTGGCCGACCCCACCGGCATCGGCCAGGGCGGCGCCTACGATTTGACGGCGCTGCAAGACCTGATCGTCAAGCAATACGTCAACACCTTCATCACCCGCATGGCGGGCGACACGGCCAATATGGCGGCCCAGTACAACAAGGTGCAGGCCCTGAGCGAAACTTCACGCCACGGCATTCCCGTCTCCATCAGCACGGACCCGCGCCACCATTTCCAGTACACGGTGGGCGCCAGCGCGGCTACCTCCGGCTTCTCGCAGTGGCCGGAAACCCTGGGCCTGGCCGCCATCGGCGACGACGCGCTGGTGCGCCGCTTCGGCGACATCGCGCGCCAGGAATACCTGGCCGTCGGCATCACGCAGGCGCTGTCGCCGCAGGCGGACCTGGCCACCGAGCCGCGCTGGTCGCGCATCAACGGCACTTTCGGCGAAGACGCGGACCTGGCCAAGCGCATGGTGCAGCACTATATCGAGGGTTTTCAGGATGGCAATACGGGCTTGCATGACGGCAGCGTGGTGGCCGTCGTCAAGCACTGGGTCGGCTATGGCGCCACGAAAGAGGGCTTCGACGGCCACAATTACTATGGCCGCTACATGACCTACCCGGGCAACAACTTCGCTTACCACGTCAAACCGTTCGAGGGCGCCTTCACGGCCAAGGCGGCTTCCGTCATGCCGACCTACGCTCTGCCTGACGGGAACATCACCATCGACGGCATCACCCTGGAGCAGGTGGCGGCCGGTTTCAGCAAGACCATGCTGACGGATCTGCTGCGCGGCAAATACGGTTTTGACGGCGTGATCCTGTCCGACTGGGGCATCACGTCCGACTGCGACGCCAACTGCCGCAACGGCACGGCGCCGGGCGTGGCGCCTTCCTTCATCGGCTTCGGCACGCCGTGGGGCATGGAAGACGCCACCAAGGCCGAGCGCTACGTGAAGGCCGTGACGGCGGGGATGGACCAGTTTGGCGGCGTGACGGAAGCGCCGTATCTGACGCAAGCCGTGCAACGGGGCCAGCTGACGGAAGCGCGCATCGACGCGTCGGCGCGGCGCATCCTGATCCAGAAATTCAAGCAGGGCCTGTTCGAGCATCCGTTCGTCGATGCAGCCAAGGCGGCCGCCACCGTGGGCAAGGCGGAATTTGTCGAGGCGGGCCTGGAAGCCCAGCGCCGCTCGCTGGTCTTGCTGGAAAACAAGGACAAGGTCTTGCCGCTGGCGGCCAGCGTCAAGAAGGTCTACCTGTACGGCATCGATGCGGCCGTGGCGCAGCAGTATGGCTACACGGTGGTCGCCACGCCGCAGGAAGCGGACGTGGCCCTGCTGCGCGTGGCCGCGCCCTATGAAACCCTGCACCCGAACTATATCTTCGGCAGCATGCAGCACGAGGGGCGCCTCGATTACGTCGACGGCAATGCCGACTACGAGGCGATCAAGAACGCGGCGAAATTCGCGCCGAAGACGGTGGTCACCGTGTACCTGGACCGTCCGGCCATCCTCGGCAATGTGCAGGACAAGGCCAGCGCCATCGTCGCCAACTTCGGCGTGAGCGACGGCGCGCTGTTCGATGTCCTGACGGGCAAGGCCAAGCCGCAGGGCAAGCTGCCGTTCGAGCTGCCGTCGTCGATGGCCGAAGTGCAGGTGCAGAAATCGGACGTGCCGTATGACACGGCCCATCCGCTGTACAAGTTCGGCTACGGGCTGGCTTACTAAACCGTCTCTGTTGTCAACGCACGGAAATCCAGCTGCGCTCCCGTGCGGAGCGCAGCGCGGCGTCGATCAGCCGGTCCACCTCGTAGCCGTCGCGGAAGGTGGGCCAGACGGGCGTGCCGCTGGCGATGGCCTGCAGAAAATCGCGCGCTTCGATGACGATCTGCTCGTTGTACCCGGTGCCGTGCCCCGCGCCCTGGCTGAACGCCAGGTAGTCGGGGTGGGCGGGCCCCATCAGCAGGCGCTGGAAACCCTGGCGCTGCGCGGGGCGGCCGGCGTCGTACAGCCACAGTGCATTCTGGTCTTCCTGGTCGAAGGCGATCGCGCCTTTGGTCCCCGTGATGCGGTAGGTGTAGCCCATTTTGCGGCCGGCCGCCACGCGGCTGAAGGTGAGGGCGCCGAGCGCGCCGCTGGCAAAGCGCAGCATCACATTGCCCTGGTCGTCGTTTTCCACTGCTTCCATGCCGTGCCGGCCTTGCCGCTGCGCGTGCACGGTATTCATGTCGGCCACCAGCGCGTCGACGGGGCCGCCCAGGCGCAGGGCCAGGTTGAGCAGGTGCGAGCCCACGTCGGCCAGCGCGCCGGCGCGCGTTGCCGTCGCCTCGCGCGTGCGCCACGAAGCGGGCGCGCGCGGATCGTGCAGGTAGTCTTCCACGTGTTCGGCGGCGACGTGGATGATCTCGCCGATCTCTCCCGATTCGATGATCTGCCGCGCCAGCTGGCTGGCGGGCGTGCGGATGTAGTTATAGCCGACCATATTGGCCACGCCCGCGCTTTCCGCCGCCTGCGCCAGTTGCAGGGATTCGGCGGCCGTCATGCCCAGCGGCTTTTCGCAAAACACGGGCTTACCCAGGGCCAGCGCCGCCAGCACGATGTCCTTGTGTGTGGCCGGCGGCGTGGCGACGATGACGGCGTCGATGGCGGGATCGCCCACCAGCGCGCGCCAGTCGCCCGTGGAGCGGTTCCAGCCCAGTTCCTGCGCGCTGCGGGCGGCGCCTTCTGCGCTGCTGGTGCCGATGCATTCGCACACGGGGTTCAGGGCCGTGTGAAAAATGCTGCGCACAGTTTTATAGGCGATGGTGTGGGCTTTGCCCATGTAGCCGGCGCCGATCAGGCCGATGTTGATGTCTTGCATATGCGGGTACTCCGTTCGTGTCGCGGTGAGGGATTCAGGCTTGCTGGCGCCAGGCATGGCTGTCCAGCGCGTCGAGGAAGCGCGCAGCGGGCCAGTCCTGCGCCAGCGCTTCGTGCATCAGCTGCTGCTGCGTGGGCGGCGCCATGCCGGCGATGGGCTGGTCGCGGTCGAGGTTGCTGGGGAATGCATAGCCTTCGGCGCAGGCGGCCACCGCGTGGCGCACGCCGTCGTCATCGAGGGTGCCCCGGGAGCGCAGCGCCTGCAGGGCCGGATACAGGGCGGCGCTCATGGCGCGGCGGTCCAGCGCTTCCATGGCGCGCCCGAACGGCGACGACACTTGCAGCAGGTTGGCCATGCGGCGGATGTCGGACGAGCGGTTATGCCCGGCCGCGTGGAAGAGGGCGGGGTTGAAGAACACGGCGTCGCCTTTGGACAGGGGCAGCTGCACGCAATGCTGCGCAAAGTAGTCGCGGAACGGCCGCTGCTGCCAGGCGAGAAAACCGGCGCGGTAGCGCTGCGACCCGGGCAGGTACAGGGTGGGGCCCGATGCCAGCGGCATGTCGCAGTGGGCGACGGCGCCCTGCAAGGTCAAGAGGGCCGTCATCTGGTGCACGGGCGCGGGGTAGGCGGCGCAGCTGGCGGCGCTCTGGAAGCCCAGGTGATAGTCGCGGTGCGGCGCCTGGGCTGCTCCGCCCGGGTTGACGACATTCACTTGCGCCGTCATCTGGTAGGCGGGCCCGAGCCAGGCCTCGGCGATCCACGCGAAGACGGGGTGGGCGTAATAGCGCGCGAATGCCTCGGGTGCCCGCAGACACAGTTTTTGCTGGGCGTTCCAGATGCGGTCATTCGCGCCAGCCTTGGCAAAATGGTC
Organism: Janthinobacterium sp. BJB304; assembly: GCF_002735765.1. Lineage (NCBI taxonomy): Bacteria > Pseudomonadati > Pseudomonadota > Betaproteobacteria > Burkholderiales > Oxalobacteraceae > Janthinobacterium > Janthinobacterium sp. BJB304. Next base: position 113,931 of record NZ_PDZN01000007.1, on the reverse strand, counting down.
GCCGCCCGCCTGGCCGCTCGCATGCTGTTCGGCGATCAGCGCGCGAAACACGCCGCTTACCTGTTCCAGCGTGTCCATGTCGGCGACGGCGCGTTGCAGCACGATGACGCCCGGACCATCCATCAGCGCCCGGCCCCATTCGGCCTGCAGCGCGCGCAGCGACACCGCACTGGTGGCTAGCGCGCGCACCCGGTCGCAGTCGTAGACGAGAATGTTTTCTTTCACCGCTGCGGCGTGGGGATAGTCGGCCAGCGCCGTGCATAGGCTGACGGTGGCGATGAAGTCTTGCAGATCGCAGTTTTCTGATGCCAGCCAGAAGGGGCTGGGCGGCGCTGCGGCGGCGTCTGTGGTGGGCATGCGGTGTCTCCGTTGTTTAAGTTGTAGAATCAGTATAGGGATGAAAATCCGCATTTTTCATCAAAAAATCCATCAAAAAACCATCAATCTGAATTGGATATGGCATGACGCATCCGTTCCCCGTCAAGGTCGTGGCGCTGCAGGCCGGCGTCAGCGTGGCCACCGTCGACCGCGTGATCAAGCAGCGCGGCGGCGTGCACGCCAATACTGTGCGCCGCGTGATGCAGGCGCTCGATGAACTGGCGCGGCAAAGCACGCAGGTGGGCCTGTCTGGCAGAAAATTCATGCTCGATGTGCTGATGGTGGCGCCGCGCCGCTTCACGGACGCCGTGCGGGCCGCGCTGGAGGCCGAATTGCCGTCGCTGCATCCGGCCGTGCTGCGTTCGCGCTTTCACCTGCATGAAACCCTGGAGGTGGACGGCATCGTCGACCTGCTGGAGCGCATCCGCAAGAACGGCAGCCACGGCGTGCTGCTGAAAGCACCGGACTTGCCAGCGGTGGCGGAAGCGGTGAACCGGCTGGCGGCGGCCGGCATCCCCGTCGTGACCCTGGTGACGGACTTGCCAGGCTCCGCGCGCCGCAGCTACGTGGGCATGGATAACCGCGCGGCGGGCGAGACGGCCGCCTGCCTGGTCGGCCAGTGGCTGGGCGCGGGCAGGCGTCCAAGGAAACAGCAGGTGCTGGTGACCCTGAGCAGCAACCGCTTTCATGGCGAGGAAGAGCGCGAGATCGGCTTTCGCCGCGCGCTGCGCGAACGGCACCGCCACTTGTCCATCGTCGAAGTGAGCGAGGGCCACGGCATCGACGGCGCCACGGGTGCGCTGGTGCGTCAAGTCCTGGCAGATCATCCGGGCATCGCCGCCGTGTATTCGATCGGCGGCGGCAATGCCGCCATCGTGCAGGCATTTGCGCGAGCGGGCCGGCCCTGCCAGGTCTTCATCGGCCACGACCTCGATGCGGACAACGTGGCGCTGCTCAAGTCGGGCGCCATCCAGGCCGTGCTGCACCACGACCTGGGCCAGGACATGCGCCGCGCCTGCCAGGAAATCCTGCGGGCACAGGGTGCACTGCCGGCCCTGGCGCAATCGCCGTCACTGTCCGCCATCCAGATCGTCACGCCGTGGAACCTGCCCGTCCTGAACGGGGTGAATTGACAGGCCTGCGAGGCTGGCCGATACTCGCCGCTTCGCTCATCGCTCACCTTTGAAGGAATCCCCCGATGTCCGTCACGCCGAAATTGCACCAGACCGTACTTGCCGCCGCGCTTGCAGCCGCGCTGGCCATGCCCGCCATGGCGGCCGACCCCGTCGTTTCCGCAGCTGCTTCCGCGTCGTCCGCCTGGGTCGAGGCCAGCAACCGCAACGCGGCCATCGTGCTGGCGGCGCAGGCGCAGTTCTCGCCCGAAGACGCGTCCGACAGGGGCCTGGCCCAGTACGACGGCATGGTCGCCGACCTGGGGCCGGACATCATCGGGCGCCAGGTCGCGGCCATGCGGAAGGCGCGCGCGCAGTTGCAGCAGAAGCTGGAACTGGAACGCGACGAACGCATACGCCAGGACCTGGAAATTCTGATCGGCGCCGTCGACCAGGAAATCGCCGGCACCGAGCTGGAAGCCAGATACACCCTGCCGTGGGTCGATGTGCCGCAAATGGTCTTTGGCAGCATGCAAAGCCTGCTGCAGGAGCAGCGCCCGGCCGCGCGCCGCGCCAAGGCGCTTGAGCGCCTGCAGCGCTATGTGGGCCAGTTCCCGGGCAGCACGCCGATCACGCAGCAGGCGAAGGCGCGCTTCACGGAGAAAATCGGCACGCCTGACCTGGCCGGTCCCGTGCGCCTGCAGGTGGCGCAGTCACTGGAAAACGTGCCGACGTATATCGCCGGCATCCGCAAGCTGTTCGCCGACATGAAGATCGCGGGCGCCGAACCCGCGCTGGCCGCCATGGAGCAGCAGTTGAACGAATATGCGGCATGGGAAAAGCAGGTGGTGCTGCCATTGGCGCGCACGGATTTCCGCATGGCGCCCGAGCTGTACGCGTTTCGCCTGAAACAGGTGGGCATCGACATCGAGCCGCGCGCGCTGGTCGAGCGCGCGCAGGTGGCTTACCTGGAAACGCGCGCCGCCATGCAGGCGCTGGCGCCCGTGGTGGCGGCCAGGCTGGCCTTGACGGGCGTCGACGGCGCGGACTACCGCCAGGTGCTGCGCGCGCTGAAGAGCGATTCCATCCCGAACGCGCAGCTCGAGGCGCACTACAAGGACGTCAATACGCAGCTGGAACAGCGGATCACCCGGCAGCGCGTGGTCGATATCCCTGCGCGCGCCATGACCATGCGCCTGGCATCGGATGCCGAATCGGCGGCCCAGCCGGCGCCGCATATGCGTCCGCCTCCGCTGATCGGCAATACGGGAGAGCACGGCCAGTTCGTCCTGCCCGTCAGCAATCCGGCCGCCAGCGGCAAGGGCGAAGCGTATGACGATTTCAACTTCGCGGGCGCGGCCTGGACCCTGAGCGCGCACGAAGGCCGCCCTGGCCACGAGCTGCAATTCAGCGCCATGGTGGAGCGGGGCGTGTCGCAGGCGCGCAGCCTGTATGCGTTCAACAGCGTCAACGTGGAAGGCTGGGCGCTGTACGCGGAAGCGGAAATGATCCCGTACGAGCCGGCCGAAGGCCAGTTCATCGCGCTGCAGTTCCGCATGCTGCGCGCGGCGCGCGCCATGCTCGACCCGATGCTGAACCTGGGGCAAGTCACGCGCGAAGAGGCGGGCCGCATCCTGACGGATGAAGTGATGCTGTCGAAACCGATGGCGCGCCAGGAACTGGACCGCTACACTTTCAACATGCCGGGCCAGGCGGGCAGCTATTTCTACGGCTATACGCGCATCCTGCAGCTGCGCGCGGAAACGGAGCTGGCGCTGGGAGACCAATTCGACCGCCTGGCCTTCAACAACTTCCTGCTCGGACAGGGCTTGCTGCCGCCGGACTTGCTGGCCAAGGCCGTGCGCGAACACTTCATCCCCGGGCAGAGAAAAGCGAAGGGCTGACGGCGGGCGACTCGCGCCGCATACCCTATACTGGCGTCCTTGAATAATGACGTGAGCGTGGCTGCATGTGGCGTGGGATCGTATCTGGTTTGCTGGCCGGCGCCTTCTGGGGCGCCGTTTTCATTGTGCCCGTCTTGCTGCCGGATTTTTCTCCGTCCGAGCTGATGGTGGGCCGCTACATCTGCTATGGCGCGCTGGCGGCCGGCCTGATGCTGCCGCGCCTCCTGCCCCTGCTGCGCCGGCTGCGGCGCGGCGACTGGCTGGCCATGCTGCGCCAGGCGCTGGCGGGCAACGTCGTGTATTACCTGCTGCTGGCGTATGGCGTCAAACTGGCCGGCGTGGCGCCCACGTCGCTGATTATTGGTTTGCTGCCCCTGAGCGTGACGCTGTTCGGCCACAAGGACCACGGCGCGCCGCCCTTGCGCCGCCTGGCCTTGCCGCTGCTGGTGGTGGCTGCGGGCATGGCCTGCATCAATGTCGATATCTTCAGCCATGCGGACGGCGCGGGCGCGGACGGCGCCAGCCTGGCGCACAAGCTGGCGGGCGTGCTGTGCGCCATCGGCGCGCTCGCGTGCTGGACCTGGTATGCGCTCGACAATGCCCGTTTCCTCAAGCGCCATGCGCATGTCAGCGCCGCGGAGTGGGCCATGCTGTATGGCCTGGCCAGCGGCGTCATCGCGCTGGTCGTGGGCGCCGTGATGCTGGTGCTGCAGCCGGCGGGCGGCGCCGATGGCGCTCCGGCGCGCGACTGGCCCCGCTTCTGGCTCGTCTGCCTGCTGCTGGCGCTGGGCGCTTCCGTGATCGGCAACTATCTGTGGAATCTGGCGTCGCGCCGGGTGCCCGTCACCCTGTCGGGCCAGCTGATCCTGTCGGAGACCCTGTTCGCGCTGCTGTACGGCTTCGTCTACGCGCAGCGCATGCCGCGCCCGCTGGAGTGGAGCGCGATGGTCTTGCTGACGGCGGGCGTGCTGTGGTCCGTGCAGCGGCATGCGCACGAGGAGGCAGAGGGGCGGAGAGACGGGCGGGGAGAAGGGCGTGGGGCAGGGCGGACGTAGCGAAAAATACATCGTTGCCAGTCCGCCGTTTGCCCTGGGCCGGCCGTATAATGACGCTCATTTGCCGGTCACCCAGGGAGTTCCGCTTGCAGCTACCGATCCGTTATCCGAACATGCCGCAACTGCTGCTGAAGGCGCGCGACAGCCTGCTCCAGCATTTTCGTCCCATCCTCAATCACTTCGGCGTGACGGAGCAGCAGTGGCGCATCATGCGCGCGCTGAACGAAAGCCCCACCCTGGAACCGCGCGAACTGTGCGAGATCTGCCAGATTTCCAGCCCCAGCATGAGCGGCATCCTGGCGCGCATGGAAGAAATCGGCCTGATCGGGCGCAGCAAGTTCGAAGGCGACCAGCGCCGCCGCAAGGTGCACCTGTCGGAAGCGGGCGCCAGCCTGCTGCTGCAGATGGGTAAGCTGATCGACCTGCAATATGCCCACCTGGAAGAAGCGTACGGCAAGCAGGTGTTCGAAGACATGCGCCGCACCCTGGAAGCCTTCATTGCCCTCGAAACCCTGCCGGTGGCGCCCGCCATCCTGCGCTGAACCCCAAACTTTTCCTTGCCTGAGCATCATCGGGCGCGTGTTTTTCGACACGCGCCGCCGCTGCTTTTGCCATGCCTGTTCCGCGCATTGCCGCACCTTGCCGGGTGCGCGCCTTCTGGTTTTGCTATAAGACTAATCAATGTTTTGCTATAAGACTACGCCTTACAGTCAATCACTTACATGTGAGTAAATAAGCGTATAATTTGCTGCACTTGATCTAAATCAAGAAGAACAGCGGATGCCCCATTGTTGATGGGGCGGTAACGGGGCGCCACGCCCGTATTTCGCCAGATAAAACAGGAAAGTCAGGAAAAAAATGAACCATACATGCATGCGCGCTGCGGCGCTGGCCGTCTCCACGCTCATCGGCGCAAACGTTTGCGCCCAAAGCAATGTCACCATCTATGGCGTGGTCGACGCGGCCACCGCGTACGCGAGCAACCAGGGCGGCAAGTCGAATACCTATATGCGCAGCGGTAACTTGTCCGCCAGCAAAATCGGTTTCCAGGGCGTGGAAGACCTGGGCGGCGACCTGAAGGCGCTGTTCCTGCTGGAAAACGGCTTTGAAAGCGATACGGGCGCGCAAAGTTCGGCCAGCGCCCTGTTCAACCGCCAGGCTTACGTGGGCCTGCAATCGCACGCCTACGGCAGCCTGACGGCCGGGCGCCAGTACACGCCGTACTACCTGCTCGTGGGTTCCCTGGCGTCGAGCAACGTCTTGACGGGCGCCACCGGCGCACACCCGGGCGATATCGACGGCCTCGATACGACCGTGCGCATCAGCAATTCCGTCACCTACAGCATGCCCGCCTGGCGCGGCCTGCAAGCGAGCGCGCAATACGGCTTTGGCGAAGCGGCCGACGGCAATGCCGCGGGCAGCAGCTTCAGCGCCGCCGTCAAGTACAGCACCTCGCCGGCGGAACTTGCGCTCGGCTATCTGAAACTGAAAAATGGCGAGAACGGCACCGGCTGGAGCGACAAGGCCTCGGCCAGCTTCGGCATCTCCGCCATCAACCAGGGCTACGCCTCGGCCGACAGCATCGAATTCATCGCCGCCAGCGCCCGCTACACGATGGGCAAGTGGATGGTGGGCGCCAACGCCAGCAACGTGCAATACCAGGCGGGCAGCCATTCCACCTTCCGCGACACGGCCATCTTCAACACGGCCGGCCTGATCGCCAGCTACCAGTGGACGCCGCAGTGGTTCCTGTCCGCCGGCTACAGCGACACCTACGCCAGCCGCGCCAACGGCGTGTCGGACCGCGCGCGCTACCGCCAGCTGTCGTTCGAACAGAATTATGCGCTGTCCAAGCGCACGGCGATCTACCTGATCGAAGCGCGCCAGCTGGCGCGCGGCCAGACCCTGGGCCAGAACGGCGCCATCGTCGACGCCGTCGCCTCGGTCGGCGATTCGCAAAACGGCACGCCGTCGTCGAACGGCGGCCAGACGGTGGTGATGGTCGGTCTCAAGCATTCTTTCTGAACGGTTGCTGAACTCACGGGAGCTTCAATTGGACGCTACACATAACAAGGAGGGCCGCGGCCCCCTGAATCCCGGCCGCCGCATGGTGCTGGCCGGCTTGCTGTCGGCTTCGGCCGCGGCGCTGATTCCCTGGGCGCTGGCCGAACCGGTCGCCAGTGCGGAGCAGGGCGCCTTCCTGGGCGTGTCGGCCATGCTGGTCGGGCGCCAGGTGCTCGATCCCGTGCTGGCCCGGCGCCTGTATGACGCGTTGGTGGCGCAGGACGCTGCCTTCCCCGCGAATGTGCGTGCCTTGCTGGCCCTGATCAATGCGCAGGGCTTGCAGGCGGCCGGCCTGCAGGAAGCGCTCGATGCGCTCGACCCGGCACTGTCGCCGCTGGCGGCCCTGCCGCGCCAGATCGCCAGCGCCTGGTACCTGGGCATCGTCGGCACGGGCGAGGCGGCCGTCTGCGTCGCCTACGAGCAGGCGCTGAACGCGGCCGTCGTGGCCGACGTGCTCAAGCCCCCCACGTATTCCTACGGCGCCTACGGCAGCTGGGCCAGAAAACCCATTTAAGGAGCCATCATGGCTGAAGAACTCTCCGCCGATTACCTCGTCATCGGCTCCGGCATCATCGGCTCGCTGGCCGCGCGCAAGCTGGCGCTGGCCGGCGCCTCGGTGCTGATCCTGGAAGCGGGCCCGCGCGTGTCGCGCGGCGAAATCGTCGCCCGTTTCCGCAACACGACGCGCCGCAGCGACTGGATGTCGCCGTATCCGTCGGTGGCCACGGCGCCGCACCCGATCTACCAGCCGAAGGATAACGGCTACCTGGTGCAGGCGGGCCCGTACCCGTACCCGGCAGAGTACATCCGCCAGTTCGGCGGCACCTCGTGGCACTGGGCCGCGCAGGCGTGGCGTAACGTGCCGAACGATTTCCGCATCCATACCTTGTATGGCGTGGGCGTCGACTGGCCCATCAGCTACGAAGACCTGGAGCCGTTCTACCAGGAAGCGGAAGAGATCATGGGCGTCTCGGGTGCCGAGAATACGGGTTCGCCGCGCAAGCAGCCATTCCCGATGGATCCCGTGACGGAGCCGTACGCCATGCGCCGCATCCGCGAACGCCTCGACCCGTCGTTCAAGGTGGTCGGCAACACGGTGGCGCGCAACAGCGTCAGCTACGATGGCCGCCCGGCCTGCTGCGGCAACAACAGCTGCCAGCCGATCTGCCCCATCGACGCGCAATACCACGGCGGCATCGCCGCGCAGCAGGCGGAAGACGCGGGCGTGAACATCGTCTGCAACGCCAACGTCTACAAGCTGGAACACGACGCGCAGGGCCGCATCACGGCTGCCCTGTACTACGACGTGGATAAAAAAAGTCACCGGGTCACGGCCCGGACCTTCATTCTGGCCGCCAACGGCATCGAAAGCCCCCGTTTGCTGCTCGTTTCCGCCACGGACAAGTACCCGAACGGCCTGGCGAACAGCAGCGACATGGTGGGCCGCAACCTGATGGACCACCCGAGCACCTCGATCACCTTCGACGCCGATGAAGACCTGTGGCTGGGCCGGGGCCCGCAAAGTCCCAATTCCATCAACACCATGCGCGACGGCGACTTCCGCAGCGAACATTCGCCATACCGCCTGGACTTCACGAACATCTCGCGCGTGGATGGCGCGACCAGGGAGTTGATCGGCAAGGGCGTGTTTGGCGCGGAATTCGAACAGCAGCTGCGTTTCCGCTCGGCGCGCGAAATGAGCCTGAAAAACGTGCTGGAAGTGCTGCCGAACCCGGAAAACCGCATCGCCCTCAGCGGCGAAAAGGATGCCATGGGCATCCCCAAGCCGCAGGCGCATTATGCGATCGACGAGTACACGAAACGGGGCCACGAGCGCTCGAAGCAGGATTTCGAGCAGATCGCCAAACTGATGGGCGGCACCAATCTGCGCCACAGCAAGGAAGGCGTGTTCGCCAACAACCAGCACATCTGCGGCACCCTGTCGATGGGTTCCGATCCGGCCAAGGCCGTGTGCGACCAGTGGGGCCGCACATTTGATCATGCCAACCTGTTCCTGTGCAGCACCGGCGTGCTGCCCACGTCCGGCACCTGCAATTCGACGGAAAACGGCCTGGCCGTGGCACTGCGCACCGTCAAGCATATCCTCGACGAACAACAGGGAGGAACCGCATGATGGCGACCTTCAGAACGGCGGCCGGCGCCGCCTTGCTGGCACTGGCCTTGCCCGTGCTGGCGGCGAACGCCCCTGGCGCCGACGTGCAGGCCATCGAGCGCGGCCGCTACCTGGCGACGGCGGGCGACTGCATCGCCTGCCACAGCGTCCCGGGCGGCAAGCCGATGGCGGGCGGACTGTCCCTGGCCACGCCGCTGGGGGCCATCGTCGCCACCAACATCACGCCGTCGACAACGCATGGCATCGGCAACTACACGCTCAAGCAGTTTTCCGACGCCGTGCGCCATGGCGTGCGGGCCGACGGCGCGCACCTGTACCCGGCCATGCCCTACACGGCCTACGCCAGGGTGACGGATGACGACACGGCCGCCCTGTACGCCTACTTCATGCATGGCGTGGCGGCGGTGGACACGGCGCCAGCGCAAAAGACGGACTTGCCGTTCCCGTTCAACATCCGCCTGTCGATGACGGGCTGGAATTGGCTCTTCCTCGACAAGAAGCCGTTCGTGGCCGATGCGGCCAAGAGCATGGAGTGGAACCGCGGCGCCTACCTGGCGCAAGGGCTGGCCCACTGCAGCACCTGCCACACGCCGCGCAACGCGCTGATGGCCGAGCAGCTGTCGAAAGAGCTGGGGGGCTTTGATCTGGGTACCTGGTTTGCGCCGAACATCACCTCGGACGCCAACAGCGGCATCGGCAGCTGGAGCCAGCAGGACCTGGCCGATTACCTGCGCACGGGCCGCGCCGCGCACCGGGGGCAGGCAGCCGGACCGATGGCCGAAGCCATCGACCATAGCCTGAAGCACCTGAGCGACGCGGATTTGGACGCCATCGCGCATTACATCAAGAGCGTGCCCGCCATCCGCGACAAGGCGGATACGAAACCGGTGACGCAATGGGGCCAGGCGGGCGATGAGCTCAATGCGATCCGCGGCGTGGCGCTGCCGCAAAACCTGAACAGGATGTCGGGTGCGCAGCTGTACGATGCGCAGTGCGCCAGCTGCCACCAGGCGAAGGGCGAGGGCAGTTTCGACGGCAGCTTGCCGCCCTTGTTCCACAACTCGGTGACGGGCCGCAGCAACAGCAACAACCTGGTGATGGCGATCCTCGATGGGGTGGAGCGGCAGGATGGCAAGGGTAATCATACTGCGGGACACCTGATGCCAGCCTTCCGCCAGACCCTGTCGGATGAGCAGATCGTCACCCTCGGCAATTACGTGCAAAAGATGTATGGCAACCCTGACGTCAAGGTGACGGCGGAACAGGTGACGACCCTGCGCAATGGTGGCGTGCCGTCGAACCTGATCGGCCTGGCCCGCGCCGGCATCATCGTCGCCGTGCTGGTGCTGCTGGCCTTGCTGCTGTGGTGGCGGGGACGGCGGCGCAAGGAAACATCAGCAGCTTAAAAAATCCCCCTGAAGCAAAGGCTGGGGTCAGACCCGACAGGGTCTGACCCCTTTTTTTTTCGCAGGATTTTGCAACTCGTTTGCATATGCGGACATTATGTACTATGATTAGTTACATGAGACGCGACAGCAAACTATCATCGATCCTCCATGTGCTGCTGCACATGGCCCACGCGGGACGCCCGATGACGTCCGAGGAACTCGCCGGCTGCCTGGACACCAACCCCGTGCTGGTGCGGCGCGTGATGGCCGGCTTGCGCGAGCGCGGCTACGTGGCCTCGGGCAAGGGGCATGGCGGCGGCTGGCGCATCGTCTGCGATCTGCACAGGGTGACCCTGCAAGACATCTACGTGGCCGTCGGTTCGCCCACCATCTTCGCCATGGGAAACCGTGTCGACCAGCCGGGCTGCCTGGTGGAGCAGGTAGTCAACCAGTCGCTGGCCGGCGCCTTCGATGAAGCCGAGGCGCTGCTGATCCGGCGCTTCGGCGCCGTTACCCTGGCCGACCTGGCCGGCCGTTTCAGCCAACAATATGCCATCCACCGAGGAGCACCCCATGCACATCTTTGACGCCATCATCGTCGGCGGCAGCTACGCCGGCCTGTCCGCCGCCACGCAACTGGCGCGCGCGCGCCTCCGCGTGCTGGTGATCGACGGCGGCCAGCGCCGCAACCGCTACGCCAGCCACTCCCACGGTTTCCTGACCCAGGACGGCAGCGGGACGGCCGCCATCGCCGCCGAGGGCAAGGCGCAGCTGCTGGCGTATGCCACCGTCACCTGGCTGGACGGCACGGCAGTGCTGGCGGCAGCCAGCCGCGATGGCTTCGACGTGACCCTGGCGGACGGCAATGTCGTTCACGGCCGCCGCCTGGTGCTGGCCACCGGCGTGATCGACGAGCTGCCGCCCGTCGATGGCTTGTCCGAGCGCTGGGGCGGCAGCGTCTTTCACTGCCCTTATTGCCACGGCTATGAATTGGAGCAGGGCGCCATCGGTGTGCTGGCCACCGGGCCCCTGTCCATGCACCATGCGCTGATGCTGCCCGACTGGGGCACGGTCACTTTTTTCCTGAATGGCGCGTTCGAGCCCGATGCGGCGCAGCTGGCGCAACTGGGCGCGCGCGGCGTGACGGTGCTGCGCACGCCCGTGGCGCGGATTGACGGCGTGGCCGACGTGGTCATGGCCGACGGCAGCCGCCATGCGATGGCCGGCCTGTTCGTGGCCACCCGCACCCGCCTGGCCAGTTCCCTGGCTGTGACGCTGGGCTGCGCGCTGGAAGAGGGCGCCATGGGTCCGTTCGTGCGCACCGACGAGCAAAAGGCCAGCAGCGTGCCCGGCGTCTTTTGCTGCGGTGACGCGGGCCGCATGGCCGGCAGCGTGGCGTTCGCGGTGGCCGACGGCGCCATGGCGGGCGTGGCGGCACACCGTTCGCTGATGTTCGGGCTGGATCAGGCGGCAAAACCCCCGTCGATCTTCAGCCCCGCGCCCGTGACGAACGCCGCTTCGTCGCTGGCCAGGTAAGCCACCATGCCGGCGATTTCATCGGCCGTGCCGTGGCGGGGCAGGGCCATCAGGCCGTGCATCAGGTCGGCGAAGTCGCCCGTGGGCGGGTTCATGTCGGTGGCGACGGGGCCCGGTTCCACGTTGTTGATGGTGATGCCGCGCGGTCCCAGGTCGCGCGACAGGCCTTGCGTCAGGCCGCTCAGCGCCGATTTGCTCATGGCGTAGGCGGCCGCGCCGCCGAACGGCATGCGGTGCGCATTCGTGCTGCCGATATTGATGATGCGCCCGCCCGTCTGCATGTGCGCCACGGCCGCCTTGATGGCCACGAACACGGCGCGCACGTTGACGGCAATCGTCTTGTCGAAGTCCGCCAGCGAAAAATCATCGATGGCGCCGGGCAGGAATACGCCCGCGTTGTTGACGAGGATATCGATACGCCCAAATTGCGCCGCCACCTGGTCGATGGCCGCCGTCAGGGCTGCGGCGTCGGCCGCATCGGCCTGCACGCCCAGCGCCTTGCCGCCGGCCGCTTCCACCTTGGCGGCCAGCGCCTGCGCTTCGGCGGCCGAGCTTTGATAGGTGAAGATGACATTGGCGCCCTGGCTGGCCAGGCGGCGCACGATGGCCGCGCCGATGCCGCGCGAGCCGCCCGTCACAAAGGCGATCTTGTTCAGCAGTGACTGGGTATTGTTGGTTTGGGTTTGCATGACGGGCTTTCTGTGTGAGGAGTCGAGGAATTCAGTATCTATGTTTCATTCCTGCCGCGCTAGCCATGAATCGCTACAATCACTTTCAACTAAAACGATCAAATGAGCGGGTAGAATAGGCGCATGGATGCCCTCAATCACTTGCAATCGTTTGTGCTGTCTGCCGAGCTGGGCAGCTTTTCGGCGGCTGCGCGCCGCCTTGGGCTGACGCCGGCGGCCGTCAGCAAGAACGTGGCGCGGCTGGAAGCGAGCCTGGGACTGCGCCTGTTCCAGCGCAGCACGCGCCGCCTGACCCTGACGGAAGGGGGCGAACGCTTCCTGCAGCAGATCGGAGGCGCCTTGTCCACCTTGCGCGAGGCGATCGCCGGCGTGGCGGAAGAGGGCGGCCAGCCGGCCGGCATCCTGAAAATCAGCATGGCGCCGTCGTTCGGGCGCAGCTATGTGGTGCCCCTGCTGGGCGACTTCATCGCGCGCTACCCGGGCGTCATCCCCGACTGCCATTTCGACAACCGGCAAGTGGACTTGATCGGCGAAGGTTTCGATGTCGCCATCGGCGGCGGCATCGAGCTGACGCCCGGCGTGGTGGCGCGCGAACTGGGTCACGCCCACGTCGTCGCCACGGCGTCGCCCGCCTTCATGCAGGGGAAACGCATGCCCGCGCATCCTTCGGACCTGGCGCAATTCGACGGCGTGGCGCGCCGCTCGGCCGGCAGCGGCAGATTGCGCAGCTGGATATTGCGCGATGGTTCTGGCGGCGAAGGCGTGGCCGAATGCCGGCCGCGCGCCATCTTCGACGATCCGGAAGCGATGGCGCAGGCGGCCATCCAGGGTGTCGGCGTGGCGCTGCTGCCCATGCCGCACGCGCTGGCCCATTTGCGCAGCGGCGCGTTGATCCGCCTGCTGCCCGGCTGGCATGCCGATTCCGGCCCCCTGTCCGTGTACTATGCGAGCAAGAAGCTGCTGCCCGCAAAGACGCGCGTCTTCGTCGATTTCTTGCTGGAGCAGTTCCGCCAGCGCGATTTCGCCGCGCAGATACGACCCGATTAAGCAATCAACATTTTCCATGCATAGCAACTACAACCTGTTTTATACCTTCGACGGCGATCAGCCGGCCCACTTCCAGGAAGCGCGCGTTTTCGGCACGACCGTCTGGACGGCCGCCGGCGCGGCCATGACCTGGGGTGCGGAGACGCGCAAGGACTACGCCAGCGAAGCCGAGGCGCAGGCCGCGTACGTGGCGCATGGCGAGGCGGCGCTGGCCGATGGCTATATCTTGGCGCGCGCCATGGTCATCGACCCGGCCGTCTTCGATTTCGCGTTGCTGCAAACCCTGGTGGCGCAGGCCGCGCGCCTGGCTTTCGACTGCGTGCGCCGTGTGCATCCGGATCAGCACATCGACGCTTTCGCGCTGGTCAGCGACGACAGCGCCATGACGATAGGCTGCATGGCGAACAGCAGCGAAGCGCTGGTCGCCTCGGAATACGGCGAAGAGATGCTGTGGAACCCGGCCGAATGGGCGTTTGACGACGGCGGCGCCTACTTCGACAGCGCCTACCGTTTGCTGCTGCAGGCGCACCGTGGCTTGCCGTTCGACGTCGCATTCGCCACCTTCCGCGCCGGCGTGTTCGACGCCTGTATCGCGGCGCTGGCGCAGCTCGACGCCGAAGGCTGTTTTGGTACGGGCGCGCAGCGCAATCAAACCGTGCTGCTGTTCGAGGTCAGCGACAGCGAGCCGGTGGAAGGCGCGCTGGCGCGTTTGAATCCGCCGGCCGTGGTGGCGCGTTTCGAGGCGTGGATGGCCAGCTGGGCCGACTAGGTTCTACGCCGCCACCAGCCGCAACAGCGTAATCTCCGCCGGCGCGCCGATGCGCTTGGGCGGACCCCAGTATCCCGTGCCGCGGCTGACATAAATCCACAGGCGGCCTTGCCGGTGCAGGCCCGCCACGTAAGGCTGCTGCAGCGGCACGAACAGATTCCATGGCCAGAACTGGCCCCCGTGGGTGTGGCCCGACAATTGCAGGTCGTAGCCGGCCGCTTCCGCCTCGGGCGCGCTGCGCGGCTGGTGCGCCAGCAGGATGCGGGGGATATCGGCCGGTGCGCCGGCGATGGCGCCCTGCGGGTCGCTGCGTTGATCCGGATCGAAGGCGCCGGCATTGAAATCGGTGACGCCGGCCAGCGCCAGGCGCGCGCCGTCGTGCTCGAGCACCGCATGTTCGTTCATCAGCACGCGCAAGCCCAGGCGGCGAAATTCCGCCACCCATGGCGCGGCGCCCGAATAGTATTCGTGGTTGCCTGTGACGAGAAAGACGCCGTGGCGCGCCCGGAGCTCGCCCAGCGGCGCCGTATGGCTGCCCAGTTGCGCCACCGTGCCGTCGACCACGTCGCCCGTGATGGCGATGAGGTCCGCTTGCAGGCCGTTGGCGCGCGCGACGATGGCGTCCACATAGGCGCGCTTGATGGTGGCGCCTACGTGGATGTCGCTCAGCTGCACGATGCTAAAACCTTGCAGGGCGGCCGGCAAGCCGGTAATCGGCACCGAGACTTCGCGCACGCGCGCCACACGGCGGGCGTTGATGAAACCGACGACGGTGGCCAGCAGCGCCAGGGCTAGCGCCGCCACGGCGGAGGCCTGCGCATGCGGGCGGGTGGCGGGGATCAGCATCAGCAGTTCGCGCAGCACGGTGAGCACGAACAGCGAAGAAAAAAAGCCCATGCACAGCGAGCCGGCCCAGCTCAAACGGTCGGCCAGGCGCGCATCGTTGGTGACGGCGCGGGCGAAGATGGTCATCGGCATGAGCATGGTCGAGGCCAGCAGGACGGCACCGCCCAGCAGCCAACCGGCCAGGCCGACGGGCAGCGCGGGCAGCAGCAGCCAGCCCAGCAGGGCATGCAGGGCGCCCAGTATCATGGTGATGCGCAGCAGCGGCGTGCGGGTTTTCATGTGATCGTTCCAATGGTGGGGTACCCGGCGCGGCGGATGCGATGCGGCGCCATCGCCGGCCGCCGATTATAGCCGACGCCTCGGCAACCGGCAGCCGGCCACCCCGCTCATGCTGCGCTCATGGCGTGATATGCAGCCCCAGCATGGCCAGCTTGCCGAAATCGACAGGCTTGGCGAAGTGCTCGTTGAACCCGGCCTGCAGGGCCGCCTGGCGGTCGTGTTCCTGGCCATAGCCGGTCAGCGCCACGAGCTGGAATTGCTGCGGTATCGGCAGCTGGCGCAGCTTGCCGGCCACGTCGTAGCCGCTCATGTCGGGCAGGCCGATGTCGAGAAAGACGATGTCGGGCTTGAATTCCAGGGTGCGCTCGGTCGCTTGCGCGCCCGTGTAAGCCGTGCGCACCGTGTGGCCGTACATTTCCAGCAATTCGGCCAGGGTATCGGCCGCATCGCAGTTGTCGTCGACCACGAGGATGCGCTGGCTGCCGCCGCTGGCCTCCTCGCGCGCCGGCGCGGCGGCGGCCACGGGCACGTTGGCGTCGAGGGGCAGCATCACTTCGAAGGTGCTGCCCAGTCCCACGCCGGGGCTATGCACGCTGACCTGGCCGCCGTGCAAGGTCACCAGGTTGCGCACCAGCGACAGGCCGATGCCCAGGCCGTCCTGCACCCGGTCGGGCGAATGGCCGCTCTGCTCGAACAGGCCGAAGATGCTGTCGATGCTGGCGGCGGCGATGCCGATGCCGTTGTCGCTCAGGCGGATGCGCACGTTGTCGCCTTCGCGCGCGGCGGAAATGGCGATGCGCCCGCCCGGCGCCGTGAACTTGGCCGCGTTGAGCAGCAGGTTGGCGACGATCTGCGACAGGCGCACGGCGTCGCCGCAGACCCACAGTTCTTCCTTGGGCAGATGCACGTCGAGCGCATGACCGCGCGCCTCGATGCTGTGCGAACTCGTTTCCAGCGCGCTGCGGATGACGCTGGGCAGGCTCACGCTTTCCCATTGCAGCGAGATCTTGCCCTGCGAAATGCGCGACACGTCGAGCAGGTCGTCCACCAGGCGCACCAGGTGGTCCGTATGGCGGCCGATGGTGCGGCGCGCATTGTCCTGCACGGCCGGCACGACGGGGTCGAGCTTGCACAGCAGGGCCAGCGCCGTGCGGATGGGGCCCAGCGGATTGCGCAATTCGTGGGCCAGGGTGGCCAGGAATTCATCCTTGCGGCGGTCCACGTCGCGCAGCGCGCGCTCGACCCGGCCCAGGCGCAGCAGCGCCTTGACGTTGGCGATCAGTTCATCGGCCTCGATCGGTTCGACCAGGTAATTGTCGGCGCCGCCATCGAGGGCGCGGATCTTGTCGGCCGTGCCGATGCACGAGGCAGACGTCTGCAGCACCAGAATGGTGTTCGTCTCGGCACCGCCCTTCAGTTGGCGGCACACTTCCAGGCCGTTGATGTCGGGCAGCTTGACGTCGAGCAGGATCAGGTTAGGGCGGTCCTGGCGCGCGCGCAGCAGTGCGTCGCCCCCGTTCGAGGCTTCGATGACTTTGAAGCCGGCGCGTTTGAGGATGCGCGATTTGGCGTAGCGTGCGCCATCGCTGTCATCGACGTTCAGGATCAGAGCATCGCTGTTGTTATCCGGTAGCATGCGCATTGTCCCAGGTGGTTGTGCCTTGCGGCGGAACCGGCTCTTGCCGGTGATGTTGGTTGCCGATCAGCGCGCGCAGGGTCGCCAGCAATTGCTGGCGCGACAGCGGCTTGACGTAATAGGCATCGGCGCCCAGGGCCAGTCCCTTGCGCACGTCGTCGATCTCGGTGGCGACGATGACGGGCACCTGGCGCCGCAGCGGGTCGTTTTTCAGTTCGGCCAGCCAGTGCCAGGCCGTTTCGCCGTGCAGCAGGATGTCGAGGATGACGGCGGCGGGTCGCTGCTGTTCCCAGCGTTCCTGCGCCTCGCGCACGCTGCGCGCGGGGACGACGCGAAATTCGCTGCCGGCCAAAAATTTTTCATACAGCAGGCGCACGGGCGGATTGTCTTCCACCACCAGCACGCCGATGCGCTGGTCGTTGCCATTGTCGTTGGCCGGCGCGCTCGGCGGCAGGCTGCCTTCGGGCGCATGGTAGCTGGTGGGCAGGACCACGGAAAACAGCGAACCGTGGCCCGGCGTGCTGTCCACGGACACCGTGCCATTGAGCAGGGTGGCCAGGTTGCGGCACAGGGGCAGGCCCAGACCCGTGCCCTTGACCTTGCGCTGCATGTGGTTTTCCACCTGGCTGAATTCCTCGAAGATCAGCTGCACGTCTTCGGCATCGATGCCCAGGCCCGTGTCGGAGACGGAAAAGCGGATGGCGTCCTGCTCCGGCAAGGGCGTGGCGCTGACGACGATGGCACCCGCCTCCGTGAACTTGAGCGCGTTGGAGATGAAGTTGCGCAGGATTTGCGACAGCTTGCCTTCATCCGTATGGATCTGCAGCGCCGGGTCGGGGTCGATGAAGGTGAGCGTGAGCGTATCGGACACCAGCAGCGGTCGCAGCATGCCGCGCAGGGCGCTGAACAGGTCGGCCACCTGGAAGCTGTTGGCGTGCACGTCGACCTTGCCCGCTTCGATCTTGGCCAGGTCCAGCAGGTCGTTCACCAGGTCGCTCAGGCTGACGGCGCTTTGCAGGATGAACAGCACCTGCTTTTCCTGTTCCTCCGACAGTTCGCCGTCGATGCGGTCGAGCAGCAGCTTGGACAGGGCGCGGATGGAGCTGAGCGGGGTGCGGAATTCATGGCTCATGTTCGACAGGAAGCGCGACTTCATCTGGTCGGCGCGGCGCAGGTGGTCGGCTTTTTCATCGAGTTCCGCGAACAGCGCCACTACGCCCCGGTTGGTGTCTTCCAGTTCGCGCGTCAGTTGCAGCAAATCGTCCTGGCGCGTCTTCAGTTCGGCCAGGGTGCTCAGCAGTTCGCGGTTCTGCTGCTGCACCTCGGACAGCGTGATATCCGACGGCAGCGCCTGCAGGCTGCCGGACAGGGCGCCGATGCTTTGCCCGTCGAGCAGGGGCGCGTCGCGCGGGAACAGCTTGTGCAGCGTGATTTGCGTGCCGTCGCCGGGCGCGCTGTGGATATGGCAGTGGTCCATCAGGCGCTGCGCGCCCAGGATGCCCAGGCCCATGCCCGTAGGCGAGCGGTAGGTGCCGGCCAGTATCCGGTCGAGCTGCGCGATGCCGGGACCCTGGTCCTCGATGCGGATGCTGAGCACCTGCGGCGCCGTCTGGCCATCGATGGCGAAATGCACCTTGCCGCTGCCCGCGTAGTTGTAGACGTTGCGCGCCAGTTCCGACACGGCCGTGGCGATGCGCACCTGGTCCTGCACGCCGAAGCCGCACAGGGCGGCGATCTGCCGCGCGCGCTGGCGCGCCCCCACCACATCGAGTTCGCTGCCGATATGGGCTGTCAATATGCGTTGCGTCATGCCCCACCTGTCCTTTCTGCTGTTTCTGCTGTTACAGCCTGATGTTCCTCATGTTCGCGCAGCACCACCACCGTAACGTCGTCGCGCCCGCGCGAAAAATCGCGGTACAGCACGGCGGCGATCAGGCTGGGGTGGCATTGCGCCAGGCCCGGATACTGTTCCAGGTCCCAGCGCGTGTGCAAGCCGTCCGAGTGCATGATCAGGGTGGTGCCCAGCTGCCACGGATAGCAGAATTCCTGCACCTTGCGCAGATTGCTGCCGACGATGCCGTTATGCGACAGCAAATGCCGGCGCTGCTGCGCGTCGAAGGCGCAGGCGGCGATGTTGCCCACGCCGGCATAGCGCAATTCGCGGCGCGCGCTGTCGATATGCGCCACCGCCATGGCCGCGCCGCGCGTGGTGCGCAGCGCGCCGTGGGCCAGTTCGATGAAGGGGGCGGGCAGGGGCGGCAGGCCGGGCGTGTCGTGTTCCAGCAGGGCGCTGGCGCGCTCCGACGCGCGCGCCGCCAGCGGTCCGTGGCCCAGGCCATCGGCCACCATCAGGCTCAGTTCATGGCCTTCGCACACGACGTTCCACGCGTCGCCGCACACTTGTTCCGAGGCCAGCGGCAGGCACACGGCGCCGATGCGCCAGTTCGGATGGGCGGGAATGGCGCTGCTGGCGTTGGGTCCCCATACCACCATCATCAGCACCGTGCCCTTGCCGGGCCCCGTGTACAGGTCGAATTCCTGGCTCAGGCGGCGTATGGCGCCCAGCCCCACGCCGTAGGTGCCCGTGGTGGAATGGCCATCCTGCATGTGCTGGCGCACATTGGCCATGCCGGGACCGTTGTCGATGGCCAGCACTTCGATGCCGCTGGTGCCGCCGCGCAGCACCTTGCGCAGCAGGATCTCGCCGCGCTGCGCATGCTTGACGATATTGGTGGCCGCCTCGCTGATGATGATGGCCAGCTGGCCCGTGCGCACGTCGTCGAAGCCGATGCGGCGCGCCAGTTCGTTGCCGGCGCGGCGGGCCGCGGCGATCTCGCTCGGTTCGCCGATGGGAAAACTTCTTTGCCTGAGAATGTCAGGCTGTGGTTCCTGGTGGTTCAAAACAGCTTCCATTTCGCGATGGTGACGGTGGTGCCCGCGCCGGGCGCCGTGTCGATGTGAAATGCGTCGGCCAGGCGCTTGGCGCCGCCCAGCCCCAGTCCCAGCCCGCCGCCGCTGGTATAGCCATCGGTCAGCGCCAGGGGAATATCGTCAATGCCCGGTCCCGCGTCGACAAAGCGCAGTTCCAGTCCCTGGCGCGCGCCATCGCAGACGCGCGCGATGCGCGCTTCGCCGCCGCCGCCGTAGCGCAGGGTGTTGCGCGCCAGTTCGCTGGCCGCCGTGATGATCTTGGTCTGTTCGATCAGGCCAAAACCCATGGCGACCATGCTGTCGCGCACCTGCTTGCGCAAGCGCACGACGTCTTCGTCGTTATGCAGGGGCAGGATCTGTTGCGCCCCCGGCTGCGCCCGCTCCTGTGCCTGCGCGCCTAGCATGGCGCCCCCGTCATGCGCATGCGCCGCCCCGTTCCAGCAGCTTGATTCCCAGCTCCACGTTGAGCGCCGTGCTCACGCCTTCCAGGGTCAGCCCCAGTTCCACCAGGGTGATGGCGACGGCCGGCTGCATGCCGACGACGACGGTGCGCGCGTCGAGGATTTTCGCCATCGCCGCCGTGTTGCTGATCATGCGGCCGATGAAGGAGTCGACGATGTCGAGCGCGGAAATGTCGATCAGCACGCCCGTGGCGCGGTCCGTCACGATGCGGGTGGTCAGGTCGTCCTGCAGGGTCATCGCCAGGCGGTCATGCATGTCCACCTGTATCGTCACCAGCAACAGCCGGCCCATGCGTAAAATGGGGATTCTTTCCATAGGCGCCTCAGTGTTGTTGCTGCTGGTAGGTGATGCTGGAACCCGTGCGTTTCAGGGCCACGACGAAGGCGTCGGCCAGGGTGGCCTTGGTCATCACGTCTTCTAGGTTGACGCCCAGGTGCACGATGGTTTGCGCGATCTGCGGGCGGATGCCGCTGATGATGCAGTCGGCGCCCATCAGGCGCGCGGCGGCGATGGTCTTCAGGAGGTGCTGCGCCACCAGGGTGTCGACGGTGGGCACGCCCGTGATGTCGATGATGGCGATCAGGGCGCCCGTATCGACGATCTTTTGCAGCAGGCTTTCCATCACCACCTGCGTGCGGGCGCTGTCGAGGGTGCCGATCAGGGGCAGGGCCAGCACGTTTTGCCACAGCTGCACCACGGGCGTGGACAGCTCCAGCAATTCCTGCTGCTGGCGCAATATCACCTGTTCGCGCGCCTTCTGGTAGACGGCGATGGTCAGCAGGCCCAGCTCGTCGAACAATTTGCTGGTGCTGACGATGGCGTCGCCCAGCTGCTCCGGCTGCGCCGTGATTGCCTTGCGCAGGTAGGCGAACAGCGGTTCCTTGAGGGCGAACATGAAGCTGGCCGTGTCGATCGGTGAATAGCCCTGGCGCACGCGCGACTGCGATATTTCGGCGAGCAGCTGGCGCGTGTCGTCCCAGGCGCCGCCTTCGATGTCGAACGAGTCGCCGCTTTCCAGCGCGCCCGCCAGCAGCGGCAAGAATTGCGATGCCTGCTGGCGCAGCTCGTTTTCGGCGATCTTGTCGCGCCGCACCAGGCGGGCGATCAGGCCGGCCGTCCAGCCATCCAGCAGTTCCGTGTGGTGTTCGTTGATGATGCCGGCCAGTTGTTGCGCCTGGCCCATGCCCGTCTTGATGTTCATGCTGATCCTTCGCTGGAGTGGAGGGTGCGGCACGGCCGCAAACGGGCACGCGCTGTGATGAATAAATTATAGGCAGACATGGCCGTAGCTTGTGTTCTGTGCCGCACATAGTGGCGCATGTCGATGCACATTCCTGGCGGAAACATTGACGTCTTCACCTGGACTATTAAAGATGTATTTGATTTGCATGTTTAAGGGGATTCCGCTACACTGGCAGCACTCAACAAGAGAATCACGCCATGAATATCGACAAATTCAAACAGCAGCACCTGGCCATCTTGGCCGCCATCGATGACTTGCGCCGGCTGGCGCGCGGCGGCGTTGCCGCGCAGGCGCAGGCCATCGCCGAACAGATCGTCGCCATGAGCGGCTTGATCAAGCTGCACCTGGCCGTCGAGCAGCGCTACCTGTATCCGGCCGCGCAGGCGTCCGGCGTGGCCACGGTGGCCCAGCTGGGGCGCCAGTACGAACACGAGATGCACGGCATCGCCGGCGCCTATCTCGATTTCGCCGGCCGCTGGAATACGCCCGTGCGCCTGGCAGCCGAGCCGGAAGCCTTCCGCAGCGAAGCCAATACCGTGCTGCATGCACTGTTCCAGCGCATGCGCCGCGAAGACCACGATCTTTATCCCGCCATCGAATCACTGGCCTGAAAACCGCCTGCTCATCTATCTAAAGGAATTCCACATGCTGACCCAAGAACAACGCGCCATCATCACGGCCACCGTCCCCATCCTCGAGCAGGGCGGCGAAGCGCTGACCCGTCATTTTTACAAGAATCTGTTCCGCGACCATCCCGAAGTGCTGCCGTACTTTAACCAGGCGCACCAGCACAGCGGCGACCAGCAGCGCGCGCTGGCCAATGGCGTGCTGATGTATGCCAAACATATCGATCAGCTTGCCGCGCTGGGCGACCTGGTGGCCACCATCGTCAACAAGCACGTGGCCCTGCAGATCCGCGCCGAGCACTATCCGCTGGTGGGCGCCAGCCTGCTGCAGGCGATCCGTGAAGTGTTGGGCGAAGAGGTGGCCAGCGACGCCGTCATCGACGCCTGGGGCGCGGCCTACGGCCAGCTGGCCGATATCCTGGCCGGTGAGGAAGGGCGCATCTACAAGGCGCAAGCGGCCGCGCCGGGCGGATGGAGCGGCGCACGCGACTTTACCGTGCGCAGCAAGACGGTGGAAAGCGGCGAGATCACGTCCTTCCTGCTGGCGCCCGCCAATGGCCAGCCCGTGCTCGACTTTGCGCCGGGTCAATACATCGGCGTGCTGGTCAACGTCGATGGCGTGCCCATGCGCCGCCAGTACTCGTTGTCCGCCGCCAGCAATGGCCAGACCTACCGCATCAGCGTCAAGCGCGAAGAGGGCGGCAAGGTGTCGAATTTCTTCCATGACCACGTGCAGGCGGGCGACACGGTGCAGCTGACGCCGCCCTCGGGCGACTTCGTCCTGACCGAGAGCGACAAGCCGCTGGTGCTGATCAGCGGCGGCGTGGGCATCACGCCGACCCTGGCCATGCTGACCGCGGCCCTGCGCGGCACGCGTCCCGTGCATTTCATCCACGCGGCGCGCCACCACGGCGTGCATGCATTCCGCGCGCAGATCGACGAACTGGCCGCGCAGCACCCGCAGCTGCAGCGCTATTACTGCTACGCGGAACATGTCGGCGAGCAAGATGCCCCGGACGCCGTCGGCTTGCTGAATAAAGAGCAGTTGAATCGCTGGCTGCCGGCCTCGCGCGACGTCGACGCCTACTTCCTGGGGCCGCAGCCGTTCATGCGGGCCGTCAAGCAATACCTGCGCGAACTGGGCGTGCCGGAACGGCAGACGCACCATGAATTCTTCGGACCGGCAGCCGCCTTGAACTGATTTCTACTGCCTTGTGTTGCCCCTGCGAGAAAAAACCGCCGCCGTAAGGGGCGGGTAAGCCTCGCGCCGTATCGTGAGTGCAAGCTCGAAAAGAAAAGAGCAGTTTTTTACATAACGGAGGCAACACCATGCATGACGATCTGGTACAAAAACTCAAGACCGACCCCAATTATCATCGGCTGGTCAAGGTGCGCTCGCGCTTCGGCTGGGCCCTGACGGGCCTGATGATGCTGGTGTACTACGGCTACATCCTGCTCATCGCGTTCGACAAGGAATTTCTTGCTGCCAAAACGGGCACGGGCGTGATGACCTGGGGCATGCCGATCGGCCTGTTCGTCATCGTGTTTACCGTGGTGATCACGGGCATCTACGTGCGCCGCGCCAACAAGCAATTCGACGACCTGACCAGCGCCATCCAGGCACGGGTGCAGGCATGAGCGCCGCCAAGCATGCGCTGCGCGGCGTGGCCGGCCTGATCGCGCTGGCCTTGCTGGGGGCCAGCAATGCCGCGTTCGCAGCCGGCGCCGACCTGGGCCAGGCAGTCAAGCAGCCGACCAACTGGACGGCGATCATCATGTTCGCCGTCTTCGTCATCTTTACCCTGTTCGTCACCAAATGGGCGGCCAAGAAGACCAAGTCGGCTTCCGATTTCTACACGGCGGGCGGCGGCATCACGGGCTTCCAGAACGGCCTGGCCATCGCGGGCGACTATATGTCGGCCGCATCGTTTCTCGGCATTTCCGCCGCTGTTTTTTTGAACGGCTATGACGGCCTGATCTACGCCATCGGCTTTCTCGTCGGCTGGCCCGTCATCACCTTTTTGATGGCCGAGCGCCTGCGCAACCTGGGCCGCTACACGTTTGCCGACGTGGCCGCCTACCGCTTCAAGCAGGCGCCGATCCGTATTTTCTCGGCCTCCGGCACCCTCGTCGTGGTGGCGTTTTACCTGATCGCGCAGATGGTGGGCGCGGGCCAGCTGATCAAGCTGCTGTTCGGCCTCGAATACTGGATCGCCGTCGTCCTGGTCGGTACCTTGATGATGATCTACGTGCTGTTCGGCGGCATGACGGCCACCACCTGGGTGCAGATCATCAAGGCCGTGATGCTGCTGGGCGGCGCTACCTTCATGGCCGTGGCCGTGCTGGCGCAGTTCAACTTCAGCCCGGAAGCGCTGTTCGCCAAGTCCGTGGACGTGCATGCCACCAAGGAAGCCATCATGGGCCCCGGTTCCTTCATCAAGGACCCGATCTCGGCCATCTCGTTCGGCATGGCGCTGATGTTCGGTACGGCAGGCCTGCCGCACATCCTGATGCGTTTCTTCACGGTGCCGAGCGCCAAGGAAGCGCGCAAGTCCGTGTTCTGGGCCACCACCTGGATCGCCTATTTCTACATTCTGACCTTCATCATCGGCTTTGGCGCCATCGTGCTGGTCAGCACCAATCCCGAGTTCAAGGATGCGGCCGGCAAATTGCTGGGTGGTAACAACATGGCGGCCGTGCACCTGGCCAAGGCCGTGGGCGGCAACGTCTTCCTGGGCTTCATGTCGGCGGTCGCGTTTGCCACCATCCTGGCCGTCGTGGCCGGTCTGACCCTGTCGGGCGCATCGGCTGTGTCGCACGACCTGTATGCCACCGTCATCAAGAAGGGCAAGGCCACGGGCGCCAACGAATTGAAGGTGTCGCGCGTAACGACGATCGTGCTGGGCATCATCGCCGTGGTGCTGGGCATCGCCTTTGAAAAGCAGAACATCGCCTTCATGGTCTCGCTGGCCTTCGCCATTGCCGCTTCGGCCAACTTCCCCGTCCTGTTCATGTCGGTGCTGTGGAAAGACTGCACCACGCGGGGCGCCACCATCGGCGGCTTCCTGGGCTTGATCACGGCCGTCGCCCTGACGGTGGTGTCGAAGTCCGTGTGGGTCGACGTGCTCGGTCATGGCGAAGCGCTGTTCCCGTACGCTTCGCCGGCGCTGTTCTCGATGACGGCGGGCTTCGTCGGCATCTGGCTGTTCTCGGTGCTCGACAAGAGCCCGCGCGCGCGCATCGACCGCGCCGGCTACGAAGCGCAGCAAAT
Organism: Janthinobacterium sp. BJB304; assembly: GCF_002735765.1. Taxonomy (NCBI): domain Bacteria; kingdom Pseudomonadati; phylum Pseudomonadota; class Betaproteobacteria; order Burkholderiales; family Oxalobacteraceae; genus Janthinobacterium; species Janthinobacterium sp. BJB304. Next base: position 88,561 of record NZ_PDZN01000007.1, on the reverse strand, counting down.
GCGTTCGGAAACGGGCATCGGCGCGGCAGGCGCCAGCGCGCATTGATGTTTTTTAGGTAGCTACTGCAGGAAACAATGCCCGGTTCGCCGGGCATTGTTGTTTGTGGCACGCGCTTATTTGGCCACGCGCAGGGGAATCACCCCCGCCGCCAGCGCCGGCGCGCCCGGCGTCGCTTCGAGTATCGATGCCAGGGTCACCGTGTCAAGCACGGCCAGGAAGGCTGCCGTGGCCTGGCCCAGCTTGGCTTTCAGCAGGCAATCGGGCGTCAGCGGGCAGGTGTTGTTTTCCTTGTTAAAACATTCCGCCATAAAAAAGTCATTTTCCGTTTCGCGTACGACGGTGCCGATATTGATCTCGGCCGGGTCGCGCGCCAGGCGCAGGCCGCCATTCCTCCCACGCACGGTTTCCACGATGCCCGACAGGCCCAGCTGGTGCACCACCTTCATCAGGTGATTCTTGGAAATAGCATGCAGGTCGGCGATGTCCTGGATGGTGACAAGGCGGTCGCGGTGCACGCCCAGGTACATCAGGGTGCGCAGGGTGTAGTCAGTGTAGGCAGTCAGTCGCATGGGCATCGTTCATAAGATGTGGATTACATCCTTGTTTCATCCGCAGCATACAGGAGAGCGCCGGCCCTGTGTGTTGCGCCGTCACTTTTGATCCTCGAAAGACAAAAGTTGATTGCCTTTCGCTTAAATGCGTAGTAAATTTTCATATTGTTGCCCTGGTAAATAGCTTGCAGGCCCTTGTCGGCCCTTTGAGCATGGATTTTATTGATGAAAATCAAGAGGATGGTGAAGCAATAAGGTAAATTTACTACAAAAATCGGATGATGGGCGTTTCCCGGCCGGGAAGCGCGTACTACGCAATCTGTGCGGTGCCGCCGTGGCCGCCCCAGGAAATACATACCATGCAAATGAATGAAGTGAAAGACGAGCTGCTGAGCAGCGATATCCGCCAGCTGGGCCGTCTGCTGGGCGACGCCATCCGCAACCACCTGGGCGACCCCGCCTTCGAGCGCATCGAACATGTGCGCCAGCTGGCCATTCGTTTTCGCCGCGACAATGATGAAGCGGCGCGCGCGCAGCTGTCGGACGCGCTGCAAGCGCTGTCGCAGGAAGAAACCACGCAATTGACGCGCGCCTTCAGCTATTTCTCGCTGCTGGCTAACATTGCGGAAGATCAACACCATATCCGCCGCACGCGCGCCCATTTGATCGCCGGTTCGCCGCCGCGCCAGGGCAGTCTCAGCCATGCCGTCGGCAACGTGTTTGACGCGGGCAAGGCCGATGCGCTGGAAACGTTCTTTGAAGATGCGTTTGTTAGCCCCGTGTTCACGGCGCACCCGACGGAAGTGCAGCGCAAGAGCATCCAGAATTGCCAGATGGCCATCGCGCGCCTGTTGAGTGAGCGCGACCGTGTGCAAATGACACCGGAAGAATCGGAGCAGAACGAAGAAGCGCTGGGCCGCGGCATCGTGACCCTGTGGCAAACGCGACTGTTGCGCACGAGCAAGCTGTCCGTCATGGATGAAGTAGCCAACGGCCTGTCGTTCTACGACCACACGATCTTGCGCGAATTGCCGAAACTGTATTCCTCGCTGGAAACCATGCTGGCCCAGCGCGATGCCCGTTGGGAAGATGCGGAATTGCCTAATTTCATGAAAGTCGGCAGCTGGATAGGCGGCGACCGCGACGGCAATCCCTTCGTCACGGCCGACATCCTGCGCAGCACCCTGCAGACGCAAGCCGACAAGGTGCTCGACTTTTACCTCGGCGAATTGCGCAAGCTCGCTTCGCAACTGTCGCTGGCGCAAATCCTGAACGCCTGCAGCGAGCCGCTGCGCGCGCTGGCCGAGCGCTCGGCCGATGCGTCGCCGCACCGGGTCGACGAACCGTACCGCCGCGCCCTGCATGGCATCCATGCGCGCCTCGATGCGACGCGCGTGGTGCTCTCTGGCAAGGGCAAGCAAGCGGACGGCGTGCAGCCATATGCTGCGGCCGCCGAGCTGCTGGCCGACCTGGACGTGGTCCAGCATTCGCTCGTCAGCAATGGCTTGCGCGCGCTGGCACGGGGCCGTTTGCGCCAGCTGCGCCGCGCCGTCAAGGTCTTCGGCTTTTCGCTGGCGCCGCTGGACTTGCGCCAGAATTCCGATGTGCACGAGCGCGTCGTGGGCGAACTGTTCGCCGGCGCCCAGCCGGGCCTCGTCTACCTGGACCTCGATGAAGAGCAGCGCATCAGCTTGCTGCTGGCCGAGCTGGAGTCGCCACGCCTGCTGACGTCGCCGTATGCGCAGTATTCGGAAGAAACGACGTCCGAACTCGACATCTTCCGCGCCGTGCGCCAAGCCCACGTCAAATATGGCAAGGAATCGGTGCCGAACTGCATCATCTCGAAGGCTGCCAGCGTGTCGGACTTGCTGGAAGTGGCCTTGCTGCTGAAAGAAGTGGGTTTGCTGCGCCAGGACAGCCGCGAAGTGGACGTTAACATCATTCCCCTGTTCGAAACCATTGACGACTTGCGCGCCGGCCCCGCCATCATGGCGCGCGCCTTCGGCTTGCCGTTTTACCGGGGCTTGCTGGCGTCGCGCGCGGACCAGCAGGAAGTCATGCTCGGTTATTCCGACAGCAACAAGGACGGCGGCTTCTTGACCTCCGGCTGGGAACTCTACAAGGCCGAGATCGAGCTGGTGACGGTGTTCAAGGAATATCAGATCAAGCTGCGTTTGTTCCACGGCCGCGGCGGTTCCGTCGGACGCGGCGGCGGCCCCAGCTACGAAGCCATCCTGGCCCAGCCGGCAGGTGCCGTGCAGGGGCAGATCCGTTTGACGGAGCAGGGCGAAGTTATCACGGCCAAGTATGCGAACCCGGAAGTAGGGCGCCGCAACCTGGAAGTGCTGGTGGCCGCCACCATCCAGTCGACCCTGCTGCCGCAGGCGCAGCTGCAGCCGAAGGCCTCGGCCGGCGCGGGCCACCTGGCCGCGATGGAAGAGCTGTCCGGCACGGCCCTGAACGCCTACCGCGACCTCGTCTACGGCACGGACGGCTTCGAACAGTACTTCTGGGAATCGACGGTGATCGCGGAGATTGCCGCGCTGAACATCGGCAGCCGTCCCGCCTCGCGCAAGAAATCGACCTCGATCGAGGATTTGCGCGCCATTCCCTGGGTGTTGAGCTGGGCGCAATGCCGCTTGATGCTGCCGGGCTGGTTCGGTTTTGGTTCCGCCGTGCAAGCCTACCTGGCCGCCCATCCCACCTGCGGGGCGGACGTGCTGCGCGGCATGTACACGGACTGGCCCTTCTTCACTTCCCTGCTGTCGAACATGGATATGGTGCTGGCCAAGAGCGACATCGCCATCGCCGGCAAGTATGCGGAGCTCGTCAAGGACAAGGCCCTGCGCGACGCCATCTTTACACGCATCCGCACCGAATACGCGGCCACACTGGACGCCTTGAAGCTGATCACGGGCCAGGAAGAGTTGCAGCAAGCCAACCCGCTGATGCAGCGCTCGATACGCAACCGTTTCCCCTACATCGACCCGCTCAACCACGTGCAGGTGGAGCTGCTGAAACGTTTCCGGGAAGGTAAGCAGGATGCTGCGGCGCGCACGGGGATTCATTTGTCGATCAATGGCATTGCGGCGGGCCTGCGCAACAGCGGTTAACTTTTAGGGGGCAGTCACTGCGTGATCGGAATACGCCCCACTGGAGCGTATTCCCCCGCCGGGTCTGACCCCAGCTTTGCGTTTGGGCTGGTTTTGAGTAGAAAACAACAAGGAGACAGCATGACCATCAAAGTTGCCATCAATGGCTATGGCCGCATCGGCCGCAACGTCTTGCGCGCGTTTTATGAAGGCGGCAAGCAGCAGGATATCGAAATCGTCGCCATCAACGACCTGGGCGACGCCAAGTCGAATGCGCATTTGACGCGCTACGACACGGTGCACGGCAAGTTTCCCGGCGTCGTCACCATCGACGGCGAGAACATGCTCGTCAACGGCGACCGCATCCGCGTCTTCGCGCAGCGCGACCCGGCCCTGATACCGTGGGGGGAACTCGGCGTGGACGTCGTGCTCGAATGCACGGGTTTCTTCACGACCAAGGAAAAAGCCTCGGCGCATTTGAAGGGCGGGGCAAAGAAAGTCATCATTTCCGCGCCGGGCGGCAAGGACGTGGACGCCACCATCGTGTTCGGCGTCAACCAGCATGTCTTGAAGGCATCGGACACAGTGATTTCGAATGCTTCGTGCACGACGAATTGCCTCGCGCCATTAGTCAAACCCCTCAACGACGCCATCGGCATCGAATCGGGCCTGATGACCACCGTGCATGCCTACACGAACGACCAGGTGCTGTCCGACGTGATGCATGAAGACTTGCGCCGCGCCCGTTCGGCCACGCATTCGATGATCCCCACCAAGACGGGTGCGGCCGCCGCTGTCGGCCTGGTCTTGCCGGAACTCAATGGCAAGCTCGATGGTTTCGCCATCCGCGTGCCGACCATCAACGTCTCCTTGGTCGATCTGTCCTTCATCGCCAAGCGCGATACCACGGTGGAAGAGGTGAATGCCTTGCTGAAAGCGGCGTCGGAAGGCGCCCTGAAAGGCATCCTCACGTACCAGACGGAACCGCTCGTTTCCATCGACTTCAACCACAACCCGGCTTCGTCGAACTTCGATGCGACCTTGACCAAGGTTTCGGGCCGCCTCGTGAAAGTGTCGTCGTGGTACGACAACGAGTGGGGCTTCTCGAACCGCATGCTCGACACCACGGTCGCCCTGATGGCGGCCAAGTAACAAGAATCAGCGCTGATCCAGCGCACCAGGACGGCCGGCCCACAAGGCCGGCCCTTGCAGCAGCACGAACTTTATAGAAAGCAGCACACCATGACCATGCAAGTACAACAACGCGCCACCAAGATCGTTTCCACCATCGGCCCCGCTTCGAACGATATCGATACCCTGGTCCGCATGTTCAAGGCCGGCGTCGACGTCGTGCGCCTGAACTTCTCGCATGGCAAGGCGCAAGACCATATCGACCGCGCCCGCATGGTGCGCGAAGCGGCAGCGCTGTGCGGCCGCGAAGTGGCCATCATGGCCGACTTGCAAGGCCCGAAGATTCGCGTCGGCAAGTTTGAAGAAGGCAAGATTTTCCTGGAAAACGGCGCCAAGTTCATCCTCGACGCGAAATGGGGCGAAAACGGCGAACTGGGCAACATCGAGCGCTGCGGCCTCGACTACAAGGAATTGCCGCGCGACTTGCGCGCTGCCGACGTATTGTTGCTCAACGATGGCCTCATCGTCCTGACGGTGGACAAGGTCGTCGGCAGCGAAATCCACACGACCGTGAAAATCGGCGGCGAATTGTCGAACAACAAGGGCATCAACCGCCAGGGCGGCGGCTTGTCCGCGCCAGCCCTGACGGCGAAAGACATGGAAGACGTCAAGACGGCGATGAGCTTCCAAGCCGATTACGTGGCCGTGTCCTTCCCGAAAAACGCCACGGACATGGTGATGGCGCGCCAGCTGGCCAATATCGCCGGCGAAGCGTGGGACCACAAGCCGATGATGATCGCCAAGATCGAACGGGCGGAAGCCATTCCAGCGCTGCAGGAAATCCTCGATGCTTCCGACGGCATCATGGTGGCGCGCGGCGACCTGGCCGTCGAAGTGGGCAATGCGGCCGTGCCGGCCTTGCAAAAGCGCATGATCAAGATGGCGCGCGCGTCCAACAAGCTGGCGATCACGGCCACGCAGATGATGGAATCGATGATCGTCAACGCCGTGCCGACGCGCGCGGAAGTGTCCGACGTGGCCAACGCCGTGCTCGATGGCACGGATGCCGTCATGACGTCGGCGGAAACGGCGTCGGGCCGCTATCCGATCGAAACGGTGGAAGCGATGGCCGCCATCTGCCTGGACGCGGAAAAGTGGGATACCTGCAAGCTCGATGCCGATTTCCTCAACGCCACGTTCTCGCGCATCGACCAGTCGATCGCCTACGGCGCGCTATTTACAGCCCACCACCTGCGCGTGAAAGCGATCGCCACCCTGACGGAATCGGGTTCCACAGCCCTGTGGATGAGCCGTTGCAACATCGACATCCCCATCGTGGCCCTGACCCCGAGCGTGGGCACGCGCCGCAAGCTGGCCCTGTACCGCAACGTCAGCACCCTGGAACTGACGTCCGGCACGGACCGCGACAAGGTCTTGCAGCAGGCGGAAGATTTGTTGGTGGAACACAAAGTCGTGACCAAGGGCGACACCGTCGTGCTGACCTGGGGCGAGCCGATGGGCAAGGTCGGCGGCACGAATGCGTTGAAGATCATGAAGATCGGTCAGCACTGATCGTCTCGCCCGCCGCCAGTTGCCTGCAGCCTTAAGAACGGCTGAAAAAGAGGCCGCTGGCCGCCAGGCGCAATGGCAGACGCCAAATCTGCCATTGCGATGCCCGCGTTTCCGTGTCAGCATGGTTCTCCTGCCTTGCAAGGCGCATCCGGAGTGCATGATGACTGAATACTTGCCTGCCTTGATCTGGTCGCTGTCGGCTTTCGTTTGCCTCTTCATTGCCAAGCGCCGCTCCTTGAAAACTACGGCTGTCAGGGCCATCCTGGTGGTGCTCCTGGGGCCGTTTGCCATTCCCTTCGTATTGGCAGCCAGGCCCGGGATGCACGGCTAAGCGTGCGGCCTGCGTGCGTTCCTCTTTGCTATATTTAAACTTTTAGCCAAAAGGAATGCCCATGAAACGCAGCGCGACACTGCTCCTGACGATGATCCTTCCCCTGTGCGCAGCCACGTCCGCCTCGGCGGCGGAACCGGCGCAGCGTTTGCAGCGCGCCACGGGGCTGTGGAAGGTGACGCCCGCCACCTCGCCGTTTTCCTGGGAAATCTGCGTTGATCAGCAACGCGACCGCCTGATCGACGACGACTTGTGGAGCGATTTCGAGCAGGAATGCCAGATCGCGTCGCAAAGCCGCCAGGGCGACAGCTATACTTTCCAGTCCAGCTGTCCTGGCGCCAAGCTGGCGGGCAGTTTCAAGGGCGACCTGGCCAAGGCTTATACCCTGACCGCCGATACCACTATCGAACTGAACGGCAAGACCGAGGTGCAACGCACGGAACTGGCGGGCGTATTCCTCGGTGCCTGTCCCGCCGGGTTGGCGCCGGGTGCGAAGAAAATGCGCGGCGGCATGGTCATGAAGAGCTTGTATCTCAGCCGCTAAGAGCCGGCAACCGCGCTGAAACAACGGTTTCCATCGATAGGCAGGCGCCGGCATTGACGCCGGAGGCCAGGATTTGTGATAATGAGAATTATTATCAATTAGTCGCGCCTTGCCTTGCGCGCATTGGAGTCCCGAGTGAACATTGCGCAGTCCAGCGAGTCGATAGCAGGCATCTACAGCAGCCACCACGGCTGGCTGATGCGCTGGCTGCGCGCCAAGCTGCAGTGCGCCGACTATGCGGCCGACCTGGCGCAGGATACCTTCGTGCGCCTGCTGACGGCGCCGCCCGAGAGCCGGCACAGCCTGCGCGAACCGCGCGCCTATCTCACCACCGTGGCGCAGCGCCTGCTGATCGACCATTACCGGCGCCTGTCGCTGGAGCAGGCGTGGCTGGAAACCCTGGCGCAGCAGCCTGAATTGCTGATGCAGTCGCCGGAAGAGCGTTTGCTGGTATTGGAAGCCTTGCAGCGCATCGATGCCATGCTCGACGGTTTGCCGCCGCTGGTGCGCAACGCCTTCCTGCTGGCGCATGTCGATGGCCTCGCTTATGGAGAAATCGCCCGTCGCCTGGGCGTGAGCGAGCGCAGCATCAAGCGTTACATGGTGCAGGCGTTCGAGCGCTGCATCCTCTTGATCCTGTGAACGCCAGCACGGCTGCCATCGACCCGCGCGCCGCCCGCGCGGCGGCGCAATGGCTGGTGCGCTTGCACGGGGGGCCTTTGAACGTTGACGAACAGCAAGCCTTCCAGGCCTGGCGCACCAGCGATCCCGCGCACGAAGCTGCCTGGAAACGGGCCGAGCTCGTGTGCGGCACCCTGGCCAGCGTGCCGCCGGTGCTGCGCCAGGCGGCGGACGGGGCGCCGCAGTCGCCGCAGCGGCGTGCCGTGCTCTATGGCCTTGCCGGGCTGATCGTGGCCGGACCGGCACTGTGGCTGGCCAGCCAGTCGGCGCCGTGGCAAGCGTGGCGCGCGGCCATCCGCACGGCCAGGGGCGAAATCCGCCACATGACATTACCCGATGGCACGCAACTGGTACTCAATACGGACACGGCCATCGACGTGCGCTTTGACGGCGCCGCGCGGCTGGTGGTTTTGCATGTCGGGGAAATCCACGTCGCTACGGCGCACGACGGGGCCGTGCCGGCGCGCCCGTTCCTCGTGCGCAGCAGCAATGGCGTCGTGCGCTCGCTCGGTACGCACTTCAGCGTGCGCCAGGGCGGCAGCGTGCTGGCGCCGCGTACGCAGGTGAGCGTCAGCGAGGGCGCCGTCGAGATTCGGCCAAGGGAAGCTTCCGACGCCTTGCGCAGGGTCGATGCGGGCCGGCAGGGCAGTTTTGACGACGCGGCCGTTTCCGCCTTGACGCCGCTGGCGCCGCATGCGGACGCCTGGCTGCGTGGCGTGCTGATCGCCGAGCGCATGCCGCTGGGCGAGGTGCTCGAACAGGTGGCCCGCTACCGCTATGGCGTGCTGCGCTGCGATCCGGCGCTCGCCGCCATGCCCGTGGACGGCATCTTCCAGTTGCACGACCCGGAGAACATCCTGCTCTTGCTGCAGCGCGCCTTGCCGATCCGGCTGGCGCGCCGCACGCGCTACTGGATCAGTGTCGAGGCGGCTTGAGCTTGTCGGCTTACGCGTGGCCTTGCCACGCTAAGCCGACCTACGCCTGTCGGGTATGGTAGGTCGGCTTAGCCCGCAGGGCGTAAGCCGACGTGCTCCAATTTACTTCTTGCCTGTCCCTTTTTGCAGATTGCTTCGTCATACAAGGTAGAGAACGAACAATCCGAACCATCGAAAGGGTTTACATGGCTTTGCAGCACCGCACGTTGACAGCAGCACGCATGACGCTCCATCCCACCACCGGCGCCGTGCGCGCCGCGCTGGTCTTGTTTCTCGCCGTGGGCGGCGCCGGCGCCACTTTGCCGCACTTGGCGCTGGCGGCCGAGGCCAGCCAGGCAGCCAGCACACGCGACTACAGCATTCCCGCCGGCAGCCTGCGCGATGCGCTGGCCTCGTTTGCCATCGCCGCCGGCGTGAACCTGTCCACGCAGGGCGTGGCGCTCGACGGCCTGGTGACGCCGGGCTTGCAGGGCCGTTATGGCGTCGCGGCCGGCTTGCAAACGTTGCTGCAAGGCAGCGGCCTCGAAGTGCTTGAAAACGGCAATGGCAATTACCTGTTGCGAAAAATCAAGACCAGCACGGCCGATGGCGGCCTGGCCAGCATGCCCGCCGTGGTCGTCAGCGCCGAGGCGGACCGCGCCACGGAAGGCACGGGTTTATATACGGCGCGCGCGATGTCGACGGCCACAGGCCTGAACCTGTCGCAACGCCACACGCCGCAAACGGTCAGCGTCATTTCGCGCCAGCAGATGGAAGATTTCGATTTGACCACCTTGCAGGACGTCGCGCGCGCCACGCCTGGCATCTATGGCAAGACCCAGGGCGTGTCCGACCAGGAAACCACGTATTTTGCCCGCGGTTTTGCCTTGAGCCACGTCAACGTCGATGGCTTGCCGCTCGATGTCACAGGTTTTAATGAGCGTAATGTTTCCGCCGACATGCTGATGTACGACCGGGTGGAAGTGGTGCGCGGCGCCACGGGTTTGATGGAAGGGGCGGGCGCGCCGTCGGGCAGCATCAACATGATACGCAAGCGCCCCACGGCCACGCCCCTGCTGAACGCGTCCGCTCACCTGGGCAGCTGGAAGGACCGGCAATTGACGGTGGACGCCAGCAATGCCTTGAACGCCTCGGGCAGCGTGCGCGGCAGGGTGGCGGCCAGCTGGCGCGACAGCGACAGTTTCGTCGACGTGGTCAACAACACCAATGGCACCGTGTATGCGATCGTCGAAGCGGACCTGACGCCGTCCACCACGGCCGGCATCGGCTTTTCGCGCCAGCACAGCCGCACCGATGGCGTCTTCGTCGGCTTGCCGACGTTTGCCGACGGCCGCCACATGGACTTGCCGCGCTCGACCTTCCTGAATAATGCCGACTCGTTCCAGAAACGCGACAACAACGTCGTCTTCGCCGACCTGGAAACCAGGCTGGAGAAGGGCTGGCGCAGCCGCTTTGCCATCACGCGCATCGATGCCTCGTCCAGCACGCGCAATACCACCAATAGCCGCATCGATGGCGAGATCTATCGCTTCGGCCAGTCGGAAACGGGCTGGAAGTACAACACGGATCAGGTGGTGGCTGACTGGCGCCTGAGCGGCCCCGTCACCTGGTTCGGCCGCCAGCACGACGTCATCGTCGGCGCCAGCTACCGCCACGACGATTCGGATGCGGGTCAGAGCTGGGAGGGCGCCGGGACGCGCGTGATCGACATCCGCCAGTGGAATCCCCATGCCTACCGCATGAACGGCGCGCCGTTCGAGCCGTACAACTGGGGCCGCAAGACGGATGAGAAGGGAATTTATGCGGCCGGCAACTTCAGTCTGGCCGATCCGCTGCGCCTGGTGCTGGGCGGGCGCTTCGGCTGGTATGCGCAGGACGTGACGGGCTGGTATGCCAGCAACCCCACGTGGCGGCGCGGCCTGACGGAAAACGCGAAATTTACGCCGTACGCGGGCCTCGTCTATGATGTGGATCAACATCACTCCCTGTACGCGAGCGGCACGCAGATATTCCAGCCTCAAAGCGTGCTCGATGTGGGCGGCAATACCTTGCCGCCGCTGAGCGGCACCAACCTGGAAGTGGGCGTCAAGGGCGAGTACTTCGGCGGCCGCCTCAATGCCGGCGGCGCCCTGTTCCGCATCAAGCAGAATAACCGCGCGATGGCCGATGAAGTCAATTGCCCCACGGGCGGCGCCATCTATTGCGCCCGCGCGGCCGGGCAGGTGCAGAGCGAAGGCGTCGATCTGCAATTGTCGGGTTCGCCACTGCCGGGCTGGCAGATCGCGGGCGGCTACACCTATGTGCTGGCCAAATATACGAAAGACAGCGTGGCGGCGAACATCGGCCAGCGCATCGCCACGGATGAGCCGAAGCAATTGTTCAAGCTGTACACGACTGTGCAGCTGCGCGGCAGCCTGGCGCGCTGGAATCTGGGCGGCTCCGTGTACGCGCAGGACAAGATCTACCGCCGCGACACGGGCTACCTGACGCAACAGGGCGGCTACGCCATCGTCGGCTTGACGGCCGGCTACCGCCTGAGCGAGCAGGTGCAGCTGCGCGTCAGCGTCGACAACGTGCTGGACCGCCGCTACCACCAGGGCCTCGGCTATGCGTGGTCGGGCGGGCTGGAACGCTACGGCGCGCCGCGCAGCGTGCTGCTGTCCCTGAACTACAAGCTGTAGGGGTGACGTCAGCGGAGCGCGCCCGGCCGGGCGCCTCTGCTACACTGCCGCCGTCTTCACTTTTACACGGTTCCCATGTCCGCCACGCCTGTCCTCACGCCCCTGAAAAGCGCTTTCCAGCAATCGCGCGCCGAGAATAACATCGAGCTGATCCTGCCCGAACTGCTGGCCGCGCAATTGCACGTCGTGATCGGCGGGCAGAGCGAGCAGATCGACCTGTTCCTCGTGCCGTCGCCGAATCCCGAGCGCCAGTGCGTGACGGTGGCGGAAGACCTGGCCTTCCTGGCCGGCATCAATTTTCCCAAGATTCCCGTCACGGGCGCGCAGCTGATCGCGTCGATTCCTCCCGAGATCGAGATCGTCATCCTGCACGGCGATGGTGCCAACTACCTGACGCGCGAACAGCTGGCGTGGTTCCGCGGCATGCTGGCGCCGACCGCTTGAGCGCAGCGCCGTCTCGCAAGCTCAAAGGGGCACGCGCCGAATGGATACGCTTTGCGCCGGCCGACGATGCAAGTTCCCAGGCAGCGATGATGGCCAATCTGCGTCCCGTGCTGTGGCGCAGCGTGCTGCTGGGCGGCTGCGCCCTGATCCTCGCCTTTGTCCTGCAAGCCGTCTGGCGCGACGTGCCATACGCGGGCGATGCGGTGCTGCTGCTCCTGCCGGCACTGGCCGCCTGGACCGTCGGCCTGGTCCTGCTGCCGGATCGCAATCTGTCCTTTGATGTCGAAATCAACGACGCCGGCCTGTTGCTGCGCCGGGTGGCGCGGCGTTTGCCTGGCCATGAGAAGGCGCTGCAGCTGGAACTGCGGCAGATACGCGCGCTCGAGGTAGTCGCCTACGCGGGCGCGGTAAATGTCTACCGGGGCGGGCCACCGATGGCGCGCCTGGAGCTGTTGCTGCACACGACCCTCGACGACTGCCCGCTGATTCGCGTGATTGGCATGGATCTGCCCGTGCCGCAGCGCTGGTCGTTGCGGCAGATCAAGGACGAGTTGAGCCGGCGTTGCAAACTGGCCGGTATTCCTGTCGCCGTGCGGGCCGGTCCCACCTATCAGGAATCTTCCGCGATACGCGCGAAGTGGCCGCCAGGCTGAGCGGCCGGGAATTGTCGCATCAGGGCTGTGGAATACTCTTCTTTTGACAACTATATTGCTGAAGTCCTATGAATATGTTCGCAAAGCAACTATACTCATGATTCTTTAAAAAATCATCGTCACGCTGGCGGCCAGATATCCGCGCCAGAGTTCGTACGCATTCCGCTTTTTCCCTCTGTAAAAAGCACCTTTCCCCCGCGCGGCAGGCGCGGGCGTGATGACCGAGCCTTGCCCTGGTCGACTGCTGCCGTTGTCATTTTCGCTGTGTTGCCGCTTTACTAAAAAGTCCGGCGCCGGCGCGCGGTGCGCCGTCATGTTTTGCGACGTCACGTTTCACTCTATTCGGTTCACGACAGTATGCTGAGTTCCATCTTTGCCGTATCGAACGATACCTTGCCGTACATCTATGGCACGCACAATGCCTGGCTGGTGTTGTTTTCTATCGGCATCGCCATTTTTGCCTCGTTCATGGCCTTGCAGATCGCCGGCATGGCGCGCAGCAGCGAGCGCGGCTTCCAGCGCCAGACGGCCATCATCACGGGCGCCATCGCGCTCGGCGGCGGCATCTGGTCGATGCACTTCATCGGCATGCTGGCCTTTGATATCTGCACGCGCGTGTCCTTCGCGCCCGGCCTGACCCTGCTGTCGATGCTGCCAGGCATGGCCGCTTCGTGGGTGGCGCTGCACCTGCTGGCGCGTCCGAGCATCAACTGGCGGCAATTGGTGGTCGGCGGCGTGCTCGTCGGAGTTGGGATCGGCTCCATGCATTACAGCGGCATGGCCGCCATGCAGACGTCGCTGGCCCTGCGCTACGAACCCTGGCTGTTTGTGCTCTCGCTGCTGGTGGCCGTCACCATGGCCATGCTGGCGCTGTGGGTGCGCTTCGGCCTGAACGCCATGCGTTTGCGGCTGGGGCCGCTGGCGTCCTTGTTTGCCAGCAGTGTCGTCATGGGGCTGGCTATTTCCGGCATGCATTACACGGGCATGCTGGCGGCGCGCTTTTCCGGCACGCCCACGGCGGGCGACAATACGATTACCGTGCAAGCCTCGTTCGTGGCCCTGGCCGTGGCCCTGATCACCGTCACGCTGACCGTCTTCGTGGCCGCCGCGAATGGCTTGCTGCGCTACCGCCAGCTGCTGCGCCACGCCAGCGCCAGCGAATCGCGCCTGCGCGCCATCGTCGACACGGCGGCCGATGGCCTCATTACCATCGATGGCCAGGGCAAGGTGCGCTCCTTCAATCCCGCCGCGGAAAGCCTGTTCGGCTGGCGCGAAGCGGAGATCGTCGGGCGCGACGCCAGCGTGCTGCTGCAACCGGCCGACGCGGCCGAATACGAGGGCTATCTGCGCGACTATCTGGAAACGGGCGCTTCGCGCATCCTCGACAGTGGACGCGAACTCGATGGCTGCCACAAGGACGGCACCGTGCTGCCCATGCGCGTGGCGATCGGCAAGATCGATACGCCGGGCCAGCCCCTGTTCGTGGCGTTTGTCACGGACATGCGCTCGTCGCGCAGCATGGAGCAGGCGCTCAAGGACAGCGAGCGCCAGTACCGTACCCTGATCCGCAATATTCCCGGCGTGTCCTTCCACTGCAGCTTCGCGCCCGAATGGAAGATGATTTTCATCAGCGACGCCGTCTTCAACCTGACGGGCTGGACGCCGCAGGACTTCATCGAAGGGCGGGTCAGGCTGTTCGACCTCGTGCATCCGGACGACCGCCAGCGCGTCAACGACACCTGTGTGCAGGCGGCCGGCGAAAAGCGCGACTTCGAGAACGTCTACCGCCTGATCCACCGCGACGGGCGCGAGCGCTGGGTGCGCGAAAGCAGCGGCCCCGTGCTCGACAACGACGGCGTGGTGCGCTGGATCGACGGCGTCATCCTCGACATCACGGAAAGCGAATTGCGCAACGCCGAATACGAAGGCAAGGTGACAGCCATCTCGCGCGCGACGGCCGTGGCGGAATTCGACCTGCAGGGGCGCATCCTGGCGGCCAATCAGAACTTCCTCGACCTGGTCGGCTACCAGCTCGACGACGTGCTGGGCCTGCACCACAGCATCTTCTGCGAACCCGCCCACGTGACCTCGCCCGACTACATCGCGTTCTGGCAGCACCTGGCGGGCGGCGAATTCAATACGGGCGAGTACAAGCGCATCGGCAAGGATGGCCGCGAAGTGTGGATACAGGCTTCGTACAATCCGATCTTCAACACGGACGGCAAGCCGTTCAAGGTGGTCAAGCTGGCCACCGACGTGAGCGAGCGGCGCGCCATGCAGGAAAACCTGCGCGCGGCGAAAGACCGCGCCGAGCTGGCCGCCGAATCGAAGACCAGCTTCCTGGCCAACATGAGCCATGAAATCCGCACGCCGATGAACGCCATCATCGGCTTTACGGAAGTGCTGCTGGGGACGGCCCTGGACAGCCTGCAGCGCCGCCACCTGGGCACCGTGCGCCAGTCGGCCCGTTCCCTGCTCGAACTGCTCAACGACATCCTCGACACGGCCAAGCTGGAAAAGGGCGCCACCGAGCTGGAACTGGTGGATTTTTCGCTGCCCGACCTGGTCGACCACGTGGCCGCGTCCCTGCGCGTCACGGCGCACGCGCGCGACCTGGTGCTGCATGTCGACGTCGATCCGGGCATGGGCCAGTTCTTCCTGGGCGACGCGCGCCGGGTGCAGCAGGTGCTGACGAATTTGATCGGCAACGCCGTCAAGTTCACGGAAGTGGGCCATGTGCGCGTGGCCGTCGGCATGCAGGGCGAGCAAGTGCATATCGCCGTGCACGACACGGGCATCGGCATTCCGGCCGACCGCCTGGACAAGATCTTCGCCCCATTTACGCAGGCCGATTCCTCGATGAGCCGCCGCTTTGGCGGCACGGGCCTGGGCACGACGATTTCGCTGCAGCTGGTCGAACTGATGAAAGGCACCATCACGGTGGAAAGCACCCTGGGCGTGGGCAGCGTGTTCCACGTGCTGCTGCCGCTGGCGCCGGGCAAGGCCGTGGCGCGCCGCAGCGAGCAGCCCGTGGCGGCTTTGCCGCCGCTGCGCATCCTGGCGGCAGACGACGTGCCGCAGAACGTGGAGCTGCTCCTGATCAGCCTGGGCGCGGCCGGCCACCAGGTGATCGCCGCCAGCGATGGCGAGAGCGCCGTGCGCGAGTTCAGCAAGGGCAGCTTCGACATCGTCCTGATGGACGTGCAGATGCCGCGCATGGATGGACTGGAAGCGACGCGCCTGATCCGCGTGTACGAGCGCGAGCAGGGCCTGAAGGCGACGCCCATCATCGCCCTGACGGCCAGCGTGCTGGAACAGGACCGCCGCGCCGCGCAGACGGCGGGCATGAACGGCTTTGCCTCGAAGCCGCTGGAAATGCACAAGCTGACGGCGGAAATCGCGCGCCTGCTCGATATCGCCGTGGCCATGCCGCCGCCGGCCGCCGGCGCGGCGGCGCGCGTGGCCGCCGGCCAGGTCGACTGGCAGCGCGGCATCGCCCTGTGGGGCGGCCGCGAAGCCTTGCAGCGGGCGATCGGCCGCTTCGTGCAGGCCAATGGCGACTGCGCCGCCATGCTGGCGGCGGAACTGGAACGCGGCGGAGGCAGCGTGGCCGGCCACCTGCTGCACCGTATCAAGGGCGCGGCGGGCAATTTGTGCCTGGTGCAGGTCGAAAGCCTGCTGGGACGCATCGAACAAGCGATCGCGCGCCAGCTGCCGGCCACCGAATTGCTGGTGCAGCTGGCCGCCGCCTTCATGGCGCTGGCCGGCGAACTGGAAGAGGTAAATATGCCGGCCGTGGCCATGGGCGCGACGCCCGCCGGCGCGCCCCTCGATGCGCCAGCTGCCGGCGTCTTACTGCGGCAAGCCATCGCCAGCCTGGAGGGCGGGCAGCTCGACGACGCCCTGATGGCGCAGATCGCCGCCATCCTGGCGCCGCACGGCCAGCAGCAGCGCCTGCAGGCGCTGGCCAGCGCCATCGACGACTTTGAATTTGCGCGCGCCGCGGGCGTGCTGCGCCAGCTGCTGGCGTGGCTGGAAGAACCTGCGCCTGCCGACCTTTCCTGATATTGGACTGACGATGACCTTACACGAAGACAAACCGATCCTGCTGCTGGTCGACGATGAAGCGACGAACCTGCAGGTGCTGCGCCAGATCCTGCAGGACGATTACCGCCTGCTGTATGCCAAGGATGGCGAGAAGGCGCTGGAACTGGCGCAGAACAACCCCGTCGAACTGATCCTGCTCGACATCATGATGCCCGCCATGACGGGCTACGAAGTGTGCCGCCAGCTCAAGGCCATGCCGGCCACCGCGTCGATCCCCGTCATTTTCGTCACGGCCCTGTGCGACGTGAAGGACGAGGCGGACGGCTTCGACGCCGGCGCCGTCGACTACATCACGAAACCCGTCAGCCCGCCCATCGTGCGCGCCCGCGTGCGCACGCACTTGTCGCTGGTGGACGCCGAGGAATTGCGCCGCTCGCGCCTGCAGGTGATCCAGACCCTGGGCCAGGCGGCCGAGTACAAGGATAACGAGACGGGCATGCACGTCATCCGCATGAGCTATTACGCGCGCCAGCTGGCACTGGCGGCCGGCTACAGCGCGGCCAGGGCGGAAGATTTATTGAATGCGGCACCGATGCACGACGTGGGCAAGATCGGCATCCCCGACGCCATCCTGCAAAAGCCGGGCAAGCTCGATGCGGAAGAATGGAAAGTCATGCGCCGCCACGCGGAAATCGGCGCGGCCATCATCGGCGAGCACGCGGGCGGACTGCTGAAAATGGCGCGCACCATCGCCCTGACGCACCATGAAAAATGGGATGGCAGCGGCTATCCGCAAGGCCTCAAAGGCGAAGAAATCCCCCATGAAGGCCGCATCGTCGCCATCGCCGACGTCTTCGACGCGCTCACCAGCGAGCGCCCCTACAAGCGCGCCTGGACGATCGAAGAGGCCATCGCCACCATGCAGCGCGACAGCGGCACGCATTTCGATCCCGCGCTGCTGGCGCTGTTCATCGAACAGCTGCCGGCCATGCTGGAGATCAAGGACAAGTGGCGCGAGCCGGCGTAGGGCGTATCAGCTCAGGGCGGGTCCACGCGCAGGCGGTCGGCAAGCAGGCGTGCATGCGAAGGGCTGTCACCGAACGTCAGATGCGAGCGCGCCATGTTCCTACCCAGCATTTCCATGTAACGCGAGGAAAGAGCATAAGCGAATTTGCCTGGCTGGCGACGCGACGGATAGATGAAGCCATGAATCGCGCCTGCCTCCTGTGCAATGATCTGATCGAGTTGCCAGCCCAGCCATTGGCACCAGTCGTGGTCGGGACTGTACAGGCGGTCATAAATACCCAACCGGCTGGCGACAGGACCTGTAAGGTCGAACAATCGCAGCGGAGCGCTGAATGACAGCGTCGCTATCAGGGCTTGTTTCGCATTGTGAGCGATGTAAAAGGTGCCCGGGCGCGTGACGTCGTTACTGCAAAGCTGTGCTTCCCAGGCCGCCGTGTAGATATCGTCCGCGGCATACACCCAGTGATAGGGGAAGCCGCTCGGATCAGCCAACTCGGCGGGTGGACCGAAGCGATATGTGCGTTCGACCTTCGCGGGCCAGATGGAGGCCTCGTTCCACGCCGCGCGTACCAAGGCTTGGCCCGATTGAAGGGTGACGACATTACTTAATAATTCAGTGCGCAGCGATTCGAGCGCTGGCAAGTGTGCCGCCATTTCTGGCGGGACGGGTGTTTCGTTCAGTTGATGCGCCATGCTAGCCTATGATATCGGCCATGCCCCTGTGCTGCCACGTTGCCGCCGCAATGACCTTGCGTAGCCTTTCGCGTGCTGGCAAGTCCAGCAGCGCCTGCTGACTGGGGTGGATGTCGGCCCGCGTTTCAAACGATTTGCCTGCAAGCATTTCTGCCGGGGACAGTTCGTTGAATTCATCGGCACTGCTGATCCAGAAGGCATGAATTTCACTACTCGGCTGGTCGGCGAGAATGGCGAGCGCCGGCGCGATCAGTTCCGGCACCGGCTGCACAAATTGCCAAGCCGGAAACTCCTTGCCGATACTGCGCCCTTTGGGTGTCACGCAATAAAACCGCTTGCTATCCACCGCGCGATACAGCGACGCTTGCGAAAGCGCCACCCATCCTTGTTCGATCACATCCGAAACCTTGAGTTTTGACACGGGAAGCTGGACCGGTATCGCAGACGGCGTGGCCCCAAGCGAAGCGCGTGCTTCATTCAGCGCACGCTTGGCCAGATCGATCATGTGGCTACGCTCGGGACCTTGCGCCAGGATATCGAAGCGCGCGGCCACGAGCTGCGAGAATTGTTCAATCACTCGAAGGTCGTTGTCTGTCCATTCCCGATGCTCGGGAGTCAGAACGCCGTAATCCAGATTCGGTGTCATCTTGTTTCCTCAGGCAAAGGCGGGTGGTGCGATCGAAGGATGCGTTGCTGTAATTCGCCAAACCCGCCCGGAGAGCACCAGGCCTTGAGTCGGTACGCAATGTAGCAGTTTTTGCAATGTCGCCACGAGCAAACGGTCTTTGTCGCGCTTGATTAACAGCTGCACATAGTATTTTCGCACCATGTGCTTGAGCCGCGCACCTTCCGTCGCCATTCTGGCGTTTTCCACTGCTTCAAAAAAACGCAGATAGGAATCGCGCAAGCGCTGCATCGATTGCCCCGCAAGCAGGCGTGCCTGCCTGATCTGGGCCAGAATGCCACTTTCCTGCTCGATAGCCGCGAGGGCGCGCAAGTGCTCGAAAGCATTTTTCAATGCCTGGCGTTCAATGGCGGAGAACAGTTCAGATGGCGACAATACATTCATGATGACCTATAGGCGGAAGCATAGTAAAGAACATCATATACAAGATTCTCATGTTTCGCAACTTTATCATCGGAGAAATTCCTGTATTCCGGGCGAGTATCCATAAGGGCCGATCAGCCAGCATTTGCGTATCTCCCTTATAGTGGCGTCCTGACCGTCATCACAGGACTACCCATGGATTACCAGAACCGCATTGCCGACTATCTTCGGCAATGGTCGTTGCAAGCCGATGGTGTGCCCTTGCACACGCACGCGGCATGCCTGCTGCCCGTGTTGCACGGTGGCCAGCCGGCCATGCTGAAGCTGTCGACTGGCGACGATGAACGGCGCGCTGGCGCCGTGCTGCGCTGGTGGGATGGCGACGGGGCCGTACAGGTGTTGGCTTCGTCCCCGGATGATGACGTCCTGCTGCTGGAGCGGGTGATTTCGCTTCGTTCGCTGACCGGGCTGGCGCGCTCGGACGAGGCGGGCGATGCGGCTGCGACGCGCATCCTGTGCGCGGTGGCCGCGCACCTGCATGCAGCGCGGCCCATGGCGCCGGCGCTACCGCCCTTATCCGATTGTTTCGCCGCGCTGGCTGCCGCCGCACCGCTGCACGGCGGCGTGTTCTCGGATTGCTACGGCGTGGCCCGCGAACTGCTGACGGCGCCGCAAGATATCGTCGTGCTGCATGGCGACTTGCATCACGAGAATGTGCTTGATGGTGGTGCGCGCGGCTGGCTGGCCATCGATCCGAAAGGTTATGTGGGTGAGCGGGTTTTTGACTTTGCCAATGTGCTGTGCAATCCGGATGAGGCGATGGCGACGGCGCCGGGCCGGCTGGAGCGGCAGGTGGCGCTGATCGCCCATGAAGCTGGCCTTGATCGCGCGCGTCTGCTGGCGTGGGTGGCCGCATGGGCTGGCCTATCGGCCGCCTGGCACTTGGAGGATGGCACACCGCCGGAGACGGCGCTGGCCGTGGCCCGCATTGCGCTGGACGCTGTGGCTTAATGGCGGTTAAAGGCTGTCCGGCAGCCGCAAGATCCGCCGTATCTCCAGAATCGCCTGCGGACTTTCCTGCACGCTGTGCCAGGACGGAATGACTTTTTCCGACAGGGCGCCGTCGAGGTGGGCGCTGGCGTAGGGCACCACGCCGTCGCTCGATTCGGCCAGCGGCAGGTCCGGCGTGTCGTTGCCCATGATGGAGTAGTAGCGCACTTTCGGGCTGATGGGCAGGTCGGCCACCAGGCGCACGAACGGGTCCTTGTCGCTGAGGTTATCGATGCTGTTGGGGATGCGCAGCGGCTCGCTGCTGCCCGTGTCGAGCTGCGCCAGGCTGCCGGCCGCGTCGGACAGCTGGTCGAGCATGGTGATGGGCAAGGTGACGAGATTGGCGATCCAGCGCGCCACCTTGTGGTTGGCGAACGAGGTGCCGCGGTGCGGCGCGGCGATGAAGATGGCGCGGTTGACCTGCGGCATGGCCGTGAAATTGAGGTAGGGCGCCAGCCCGGCGCGCACTTTTTCCGCCTTCTTGCCCTTCAAATTGTATTCTTCCGTGATGGCGTCGAGCAGGGTGTTGCTGGCGTCGGACACCATCAGGCGCGCCAGCACGCCGCCCATGCTGTGGCCGATCAAGACCATCTCGTTCGCCGCATCCGCCTTGCCAGCGGGGTCGAACTGCGCCAGAGTGGCGGCGAGCGCCTTGCGGATGGCGGCGTTATTGGCCGCCAGCGGCGCATTGCTCGGGTAGTACACCTGCCAGATCTGGTAGCGGCGGCGCAGCTGTTCGTCGCCCATCAGTTCATTCGCCACGTTGATCCACGCTTCCGGGCTGCTGGCCAGGCCGTGCAGCATGACGATGGTGCGCTTGTTCGGGTCGTAGGGCTGCATCAGGTGCACCTGCGGGCGCGAAATGCCGTCGGCGCGGCCGAACAGGGTGCGCAGCGCCTGCACGCCGAAGCCGGAGCGGGCCAGCCACAGGCCATAGCCGGCCGTGAAGTTGGCTGCCACGGGCAGTTCCTGGCCTGCCATGCGCGTCGATTCGCTGCGCGTCGGGTCGACCAGCATCACCAGCAGCTGCTGCGTGGCCAGGACTTCCTGCAGGCTGTTGCCGTCGAAGCGGATCAGCGCCGTGACGACGGGGAAGCGGGTTTCCTGGTACGGCACATAGTCGCCTGTCGACGCCGGGGGCTTGGGCATGACGGCCACCAGGTCGGCGCCGAAGCCGTCGCGCCGGTACACATTGCGCAGGCCGGAAAACGTCAGCGAGGTGGCCGGCAGCAGTTCTTCCGGCAGGGTGCCGTCTGCGGGCAGCCGCAGGGCAGACAGTTCGCTGTCGATCTGCCAGCCGGCGACGCGGATCACATGGCCGTCCGGGCGGTATTCGCCGCGGTGGCGGAACAGGTTGCCGACGGCCTTTTGCACGGCATAGTTATAGTAGTCGCGGATCTGCGTCTGGCGTTCCTCGAAGGCGCGCTGGCCCGGCGTGCGCGTCGTGTAGAACAGGTAGGCGTAGGCATAGCGGGCCGATTCCAGCCACGCGGCCAGCAGCTCGGCGCTGGGGTGGCCGCCCTGTTTTTCTTCGGCCAGGGCGCTTTCCAGCCACAATTCGGAGAGGGTTGCCAGGCGCTGTTCGTCGCTGAGCAGCTCGGAGCGGGCCAGGTCGGCGCGACAGCTGCCCGTATTGGCTTCGCAGGCGGCGATGTCGCTGCCGATGATGCGCAGCACTTCGCTGGCCGAGGCGCTGAGTTTGCCCGTGGTGAGGATGTCGCCGCGCCGCTGCTGCAGGTAGTCGGCTGGAGAAATGGCGCTGACGGTGACGGCGGCGCAGCCGCTCAGCAGCGCCGCGGCACAGAGCAGGGCGCCCAGGCGCAAGCGCCGCATCAGCGTGGCCGGCATCTCAGAACGAGTAGACCAGGGTCAGCGAGGTTTGCGTATCCGTGTTCTTCTTGTCGTCCGGTACGCGGGTATCGTTGCGGGCGCTGAAGGCGGCCTTCATCTGCATGGTGCCGTTGATTTTCGTGCTGAGCGCCGTTTCGGCGATCGAGTGGGTGTTCGAGGTGCCCCGTTCCACGCTGACCGTCTGCGTAAACATGGCCGACTGGCTGATCTTCCACTTCATGGCGGCCGCGCCGCGCACCGTCAGGCCGTGTTCCGATTCGCCCGCGTCATTGGTGCCGCTGAAATAGCCAGGACCGAATTCCACGTCGACGCTCTTGTCGCTGGACTGGTACCAGCGCGAGCCGTGACCGACGGCCAGGGTCGAGTACTTGGTGTAGGCGCCGAACTTGTCGTTCACGTGCGAGGCCAGCACGAACAGTTTTTCATGGTCGGCCATCAGCTTGTAGGCGGCCTTGGCGGAGGCGGAAAAGCGTTCGGCCGAGCGTTCGCGGATCTTTTGTCCTTCGTCGTTCGTCGTTTCGTCTTCCTTGAAGTAGCCGCTGAAGATGTACTGGTTGCTCCAGTCGTCGAGTTCCTGGCGCGCGTCGATCTTGCCCGTGACGGAGGTGC
The DNA here is from genome assembly GCF_002735765.1 of Janthinobacterium sp. BJB304. Lineage (NCBI taxonomy): Bacteria > Pseudomonadati > Pseudomonadota > Betaproteobacteria > Burkholderiales > Oxalobacteraceae > Janthinobacterium > Janthinobacterium sp. BJB304. The sequence goes on along the minus strand of NZ_PDZN01000007.1, from coordinate 65,621 downwards.
CGACCGTGTTGCCCGAGGTGGTGATGGCGCCCAGTTCGGCGGAAGTGCTCCAGCTGCCGATGGGGATTTCATCGAACAGCATGCTTTGTTTGGTGTCTGCTGCGGCGGCGTTGCCGCAAGTGATGGCCATGGCCAGCGCCAGTGCGAGAGATTGGGTCGATTTCATGGCTGTATTGGTCTGTGGCGCGCGCCAGGCGCGCCTGATGTTCGTTAGTGGCAGTGGTGGCGATGCTGGCCGCGGCAAGCCGGGAAGCGCTGATAAAACATGCGCGCGCGGGCGCGGCCAAACATTGTCGAGGCTGTATTGTACCCGACCCCGTCAACGTTCGCCGCACGCCCCGGCGCGCACGAATACTGCTATATGGGTTGCCCGATCCTGGACGCCGGGGCTGGCAAGTGGCGCGCGCCTGGCGTATGCTGCGCGTATTTGCTGCCTGATCTTACAAGGAATCCCCCGTGCGCTGCCTGGTCATCGAAGACGAAGCCGAAACTTCCCGTTACATTTGTGCCGGCCTGCGCGAGGCTGGCCACGACGTCACCGCCTGCGACAATGGCATCGACGGCATGCGCCTGGCCTGCGGCGAAGACTGGGATGCGCTGGTGCTCGACCGCCTGCTGCCCGGCGAGATCGATGGCCTGGCCATCGTCGCGCGCCTGCGGGGCATGGGCCGCAACACGCCCGTGCTGGTGCTGTCGGCCCTGTCCAGCGTCGACGAGCGCGTGCGCGGCCTGCGCAGCGGCGGCGACGATTACCTGTCGAAACCGTTCGCCATCGCCGAACTGCTGGCGCGCATCGAGGCGCTGCTGCGCCGCGCCGCGCCCGTCCCCGAATCGACGCAGCTGCAGGTGGCCGACCTGGTGCTCGACATGCGCACCATGCGCGTGACGCGCGCCAGCAGGCAAATCGCCCTGCAGCCGCGCGAATTTCGCCTGCTGGAATACCTGATGCGCCACCAGGGCCAGTCCGTCACGCGCGCCATGCTGCTCGAAGCCGTGTGGGACTACCATTTCGACCCGCAGACCAACGTCATCGACGTGCAGGTGAGCCGCTTGCGCACCAAGGTGGACAAGGAATTTTCACCGCCGCTGATCCACACGGTGCGCGGCGTCGGCTACACCCTGGGCGTGCTCGACAGTGCGTAACTTGCACCGCTCGATCGCGGCCCGGCTGGCGCTCGGCTATGGCGTGCTGGTGGTCGTGTCGATCAGCATCGTGTGCGCCGTGTTCTATTTCGGCACCATCGGCGTGCTTGACCGCAGCGTGGACCGCAAGCTGACCTTGCTCTCGGAGCGCCTCGCCGTGCTGTACGAGCAGGGTGGCAGCAGCCGCACGACGGCGGAAATCGCCCATTTGCTCACCGACCGCACCGACAGCGACACGGAGATCTTTTTACTGGTGGCTGCCGATGGCCGCCGCGTGGCCGGCAATCTGTCATCCTGGCCCGACGCGGGCAGCCCCGTGGGCCGCCTGCTGCACCGCGACGTCACGCGCGAAGGGCGCAGGGTGCCCGCGCGCATGCTGATCCGTGACCTGGCGGGCGGCGCGCGCCTGTTCGTGGGACGCGACATGGAAGAGGGCAAGTCGATCCGCGCCCTCGTGCTGCGTTCGCTGGCTTACGGTGGCGGGGTGGCCATCGTGCTGGTGGTGGCGGGCGCCTGGCTGTTCCGCCGCCAGCTCGAGGCGCGCATCGGGCAGATCCGCCGCACGGCGGGGGAAATCGAGGCGGGCGACCTGAGCCGGCGCATTCCCGTGTCCAGCGAGGATGAATTCGGCTTGCTGAGCCGCGACATCAACCGCATGCTCGACCGCATCGAACACCTGATGGAGGGCGTGCGCCACGTGTCGAACGCCATCGCGCACGACCTGCGCACGCCGCTGGGACGCATCCGCAACAAGCTCGATGGCGCCTTGCGCCAGCAGCAGGGCGTGGCCGGCTACGAGAGCGTGGCGCAGGCGGCCATCGACGACATCGACGATCTGACACGCGTGTTCGACAAGCTGCTGCAGATCGCGGCGGCTGAATCGGGCATGCGTCCCGAGAATTTCGACGACATCGACCTACACCAGATCGGCGCCGACATCGTGGAAATGTATGAAGCGACGGCCGACGAGCAGGGCGTGCTGCTGGTGCAGATGTATGGCGAGGCTGTGCCGGCGCGCGGCGACCGCAACCTGCTGGGCAGCGCCCTGGCCAGCCTGGTCGACAACGCCATCAAGTACGCGGGGCAGGGCGCCACGGTGGAAGTGTCGGCTGGCAGCGATGAGCAGGGCAGCTGGCTGGCCGTGCGCGACAACGGCCCCGGCGTGCCGGCAGAGGAGTTGCCGAAGCTGACGCAGCGTTTTTACCGGCTCGACAAGAGCCGCCATTTGCCTGGCAACGGCCTGGGACTGTCCATCGTGGCCGCCATCGCGGCCCTGCATGGCGGCAGCCTGGAGATCGAGGATGCGGCGCCGGGATTGCGGCTGCGCTTCAGGCTTGCCGGTTTTATTGCCCGCTAACCCCGCCTTGTTGTCCGCCGTTTTTTTTTGACGGCATAACTGTTATCATATTTACTTTTTAATAAAACATTATGATATAATTTTGCTACTGTTAGTGGCGTAGCCCTTTGGCGGCAGATCCTGCCCGTCTTCGTGCGGCTGCATTAAGTGATCGCCATATCTGCCTGGTCCTCATTGCTGGCGCGGTGTGCCAGTTCGACAGATGGATATCGGGAGTAAGCATGACTGGTGCTGGCATGAAGAATGGCCATTTCAGTGGCCGTATCGTTTCCCTCGATGGCTTGCGTGGCTTGGCCGCGATGCTGGTCGCCGTGTATCATTTGCCGGTCATATTTGGTTTCACGATCACGCACGCTTACCTGGCGGTCGACTTCTTTTTCATCCTCTCCGGCTGGGTCATGGCACATAGCTATGAAAAGCGCATCTGCCTTGGCATGCCTTTCAGGGACTTTCTGTATAACCGCTTTGCCAGACTGTATCCGCTGTACGCCGTCGCGTTACTGGCAGCCCTCGCCGTCACCCTGATGAAGAGCCGCATCGGTACCGGGTCGGCAAACATCGCATGCTTCGTGCCCAATGCGCTGATGCTGCCATGCCTGCAGGATGATGGGCCTACCTTTCCCTTGAACGGACCAAGCTGGTCGATTTTCGTCGAGGTGACCATCAATCTGATCTGGTTCTTTGCCATCCGCATGGGCATGCATACTTTGCGCTGGAAGCTCGCCGTGCACCTTTGCTCGGCATTGCTACTGTGGGGATTCGCTGTCTGGATGAACCGCTATCTGGCCGGCTATGAGTCGGATGACGTCCACGAAGGCTTGCTGCGTGGCCTGCTGGGCTTTGCAGGTGGTTTGCTGTTGTTCCATTGCCGGATGCATGCCTTGATACTGGCCTATTTTGCAGCCCTGGCGCTTGGCGTGTTTGCCGTCTTTTATGCGGTGGGTGATACCGCCGATGTAATACCGCTGGGCCTCTTCGTGATGGGCGTGCTGCCCACGACGGTATGGCTCGCCGCCAGGCAGCGGCCGGCGATACTCGAAGGCCGGGCAGCAGCCTTCCTGGGCGACTGCTCCTATGCCATCTACCTGCTGCATGTGCCGCTGGCCATGATGCTGCAAAAGCCGCTGCGCCTGATGTTTCCGGGGACGGGCATATCGGCCTACATGATGAAAGCGGCGATCTTCACCGCCATCCTGCTCTTTGTCAGCAGCATGAGCTATCGCTTGCTGGAAGTGCCGGCACGGCGCTGGCTGCTGCAGCGGCTCAAGCGCGACCTCAGGCCGGTAACCGGCTCCATACAATAATGTGCTTGCGCGCCAGGCGCCAGGTCGACATTACCAACTTGTAACCCCCTTCGTTTTCGCCTCCCCCTATCATCCGCTCTACCCGGCGTAGAGCGGCTGCGTGCGCGCAGCCGCCTGTCCCGGGCTGCCCGCGACCTGTCGCGGCTTGCCTGTCCAGACCCGTCGTAGAGCCGTTCGCATGCATACTTTTACCGCCGCCGGCGACAACACCGCGCCGCAGCAGGCGCCACTGCGCCAGCATGGCCACCGCCTCAAGGCCGCCTTGGGCGCCCTGGTGTTTCCGCTGCAGCGCGCGCGCTGGCAAGCCTTTGTCGCAGGCACGCCTGGCCTGGCGGCGCTGGCGCACGCCCATCCCAGCCTGCTGTACAAGATTTACCGCCCCTACGCCAGCCGCCAGTTTGGCTGCGCGGCCAGGGTCGACCTGCTGCGCGGGCATTACCGCTTCCTGTGGCAGGCGGGCGCGCGGCCGCTGGTGGAATACGCGGCGCGCCGCGCGCTGGTGCTGGCCGCCATCGAGGGCAAGGATGGCGCCATCTACCGCCTGCAGCTGACGGCCATCCACGACAGCCACCGCGAAGGAGAACTGTGCCTGCGCCTGACGCGCGACGGCGTGTCGCTGTACCTGGCCAGTTTCCTGTTCCGTCCCCAGCCCGGCGGCGCCGTCATCCAGCTGGGCGCCTTGCAGGGACTGCGCTCGCAGGCGGGCGCGCAGGCGGTGAAGGAAGCGACGCGGGCGCTGCACGGCTGCCGACCGAAAAACCTGATGGTGGCCGCCTTGCGCGACCTGGGCGATTTTTTCGGTTGCGGCCACCTGGACCTGGTCAGCAACGCCAACCGCATCGCGCTGAACTGGCGCCGGCGCCGCCACATCTCGTGCGATTACGACCTGGCGTGGCGCGAACTGCATGCGCTGCCTGCCGGCGACGGCAATTACCGCCTGCCATGCGGCCCTTGCCGGATGCCGGACCTGGAGCTGGTGCCGTCGAAAAAACGCGCCGATGCGCGCCGCCGCGGCGCCATGCTGGTGCAGCTGGCGGCGGACATGCGCTGGCAAGTGGCGGCCCTGTTGCAGCCGCAATGACGGCGCAGGGCGGTCTTTTTTGACCTGCGCGGCTTTTTTGCCGGGCAGCCCGGCGCAAGCGGCGCGATCGGCGTATACTTATCGGCGTTGTTAACCTGAAGCCAGTCACCCCATGCCAGCACAATTCCCCACTTCGCGCATGCGCCGCCTGCGCGCGACCCCGCAACTGCGCGAGCTGTTCCGCGAAACCGAGATCAATCCGCGCGATCTGGTCCTGCCGATCTTCGTCGACGAAGGCAGCAGCGATTTCATCGACATCAAGTCCATGCCCGGCGTGCGCCGCATTCCCGAGGCGAAGCTGGCGCAGGAAATCGAGCGCTACGCGCGCGCCGGCCTGCGCTCCGTCATGACCTTCGGCATTTCGCACCACAAGGACAGCCACGGCACGGACACCCTGAACCCGGACGGCCTGGTGGCGCGCATGTCGCGCATCATCAAGGACGCCGTGCCGGAAATGGTGGTCATGTCCGACACCTGCTTCTGCGAATACACGGACCACGGCCATTGCGGCATCCTGCATGGCGACACGGTCGACAATGACAGCACGGTGCTGAACCTGGGCAAGCAGGCCGTCATCGCGGCCCAGGCGGGCGCCGACATCATCGCCCCTTCGGCCGCCATGGATGGCCAGGTAGCGGCGATCCGCAGCGCGTTAGATGCGGCCGGCTTCCACGACACGCCCGTGATGGCGTATTCGACCAAGTTCGCCTCCGGCCTGTACGGCCCGTTCCGAGATGCGGCCGGCAGCACCCTGAAGGGCGACCGCAAGACCTACCAGATGGACCCGATGAACCGCCGCGAAGCGGTGCGCGAGTCCTTAATCGACGAAGCCGAAGGCGCGGACGCGCTGATGGTGAAACCTGCCGGCGCCTACCTGGACATCATCCGCGACCTGCGCGAAGTGACGCGTTTGCCGATCGGCGCCTACCAGGTCAGCGGCGAATACGCGATGATCAAGTTCGCCGCCCAGGCGGGCGCCATCGACGAGCGCCGCGTGGTGCAGGAAACCCTGGGCGCCATTAAGCGCGCGGGCGCGGACATGATCTTTACGTACTTTGCGATGGATGTGCTGAATAATCCGTACTAAGTAAATCAACGCGGGGCAGGGCAGGCGCCTTTTCAGCTATCATGGCGCGCTGCCCAACCGGGTCTTATTTGTCGCTTCCCATGCCCCTGAAAATCTCCCGCATCCTGCACGCCGGCTATGTCTTCGAATGCGAAGGCACGGCCATCGCCTTCGATCCCATCGTTGAAAACCCCTTCAGCCGCAACTGCCACGCGTTTCCGTCCGTGCGCTTCGATCTCGACGCCGTGCGCCGGCTGCGCTGGGACGCCGTCTTCATTTCGCACTTCCATGACGACCACTGCTCGCTCGACAGCCTCGATGCGCTCGACCGCGCCACGCCCATCTATCTGTACTGCGTCTTCGACGAACTGTTCGCGATGCTGCGCGCGCTCGGCTTTACGCAAGTGCAGCGCCTGCACATCGACGTGGCCGTGCGCGTGGGCGCCATCGAGGTGATCCCGCGCCGGGCGCTGGACGACGACGTCGATTCGCTGTTCCAGGTGCGCGCGGCGGGTTTGAACGTATTGAACGTCGTCGACTCGTGGATCGGCCCCGAGACGCTGGCGCAGCTGGCCGCGTTCGCGCCGTGGGACATGGTGCTGTGGCCATTCCAGACCATGCGCGAGATCGCCGTCATCGCGCCGTCGCTGGCAGCGCGAGGCCCGGTCGAACTTCCCGACGACTGGGTGCCGCAGCTGCGCGCGCTGGCGCCCCGTTACCTCGTGCCCAGCTCCTGCCAGTTCGTGCAGGAAGACTGGTCCTGGTACAACCACGCGATGTTCCCCGTTACCTACCGCCGCTTTGCCGATGAAATCGGCGCCGCGCTGCCCGAGGCGCACATCTTCCGCCTCGATCCGTCGACGGCCGTGCTGCTCGACGCGCACGGAGTGAGCAGCGCCGAACCCTTGCCCTGGGTGCTCCCGGTCGGACCGCAGGACGTGGATTTCGATTACCGTCCCGACGCGCCGCCGCCCGCCACGGCGGACATCGCCCGCCGTTTCGCACCCTTGAGTGCCGCCGACACGGCGCTGGTGCTCGATTTTTGCCAGGGTGGCTTGCTCGAGCGCTACCGCGACATGGAGCTGCCCGAGGACAGCTACTTCCAGCAACCGCGTTTGTGGCGATTGTCGCTGTATGGCCATGACGGCGTAGCCACCGTCGTGCATTACCGCACGCATGGCGACTTGATTGACCTGGTGCCGGAGACGAACGAAGCGCCCGGCTGGACCACCGAAGTGCCGCTGGTGAAATGCCATGCGGCGCTGGTGCTCGGTGAATCGCTGACGTCGATGTACATGCGCATCAATGACGGTCCTTTCGTTGCCGGGGCGCGGGCCGCACTGGCGGAGGCCGACGTCGTCGACGATCCCCTGATACGCTGCCTGTTCAATGACGCCATCGGCGCCTACCAGGCGGCGCAGCTCAAGCGCTTGCTGGCCCGCTGAAGAAAGTCGCGCGACAGAGTAAGATAGCTGCTTCTGACGAGAACGGGAAAGACACCATGGCACAAGACAACGAAACCGCGATCCTGGCCGGCGGCTGCTTCTGGGGCGTGCAAGATTTGCTGCGCCGCTATCCGGGCGTGATCGCCACGCGCGTGGGCTACAGCGGCGGCGACGTCGCCAACGCCACCTACCGCAACCACGGCACGCATGCGGAAGCGATCGAGATCATCTTCGATCCGAGCACCATCAGCTACCGCAAGATCCTGGAATTTTTCTTCCAGATCCACGATCCCAGCACGCCGGACCGCCAGGGCAACGACCGCGGCACCAGCTACCGTTCGGCCATCTTCTACACGAACGACGAGCAAAAGCGCGTGGCCGAAGACACGATCCGCGACGTCGACGCGTCCGGCCTGTGGCCCGGCAAGGTGGTGACGGAAGTGGCGCCGGCCGGCCCGTTCTGGGAAGCGGAACCCGAGCACCAGGATTATCTGCAGCGCTTGCCGCACGGCTACACCTGCCACTACATCCGGCCGGACTGGGTCTTGCCGCAGCGTCAACAATAAGCGTCACGGGAGACGGCCATGCGCTATTGGCAGGTGGAGCGGCGGCAGGCGGAAGGGCAGCTGGATCTGGGGCGCGCCCTCGATCTGGTGGCCGCCATCGGCCATGCCGACGTGAATGCCGTCGCCGGGGCCATCCTGAAGACGGTCAGCACGGCCGCGCCCATTTCCCAGTGCACGATCTTTGCCTATGAATTCGGCAACCGGCCCCGCACGGTGGCCGTGGCCGACCGGCGCGGCGGACGTTTCCTGCAGGATATCGCGGACAGCTACGCGCGCCATTACTATGCGCTCGACGGCAACCAGCGCGTGATCGCGCCCGCGTCCGGGCGGAAAATCGATCCCGCCATCGTGCTGCACCAGCAAGCGAGCGACGAGATCGACCATCCCGGCTACCGCGCCACCTGCTATCAAAAACCGAATGTCTCGGACCGGCTGTCCCTGCTGGTGCAGCCGGCCGGCGATATCTGGCTGTCCATCAATTTCTACCGCGACAACAGCCAGGGCCAGTTCCAGCCTGGCGAAATCGCCGCCATCGAGACCCTGTCGCCGCTGTTCGCCCATGCGGCCAAGCACCACTACAGCCTGAACGGCCAGCCCGCGCAGGGTGTCGCGCCCATGATGCTGGCAAGGTTGCGCCAGCATTGTCCCGCCTTGAGCAAGCGCGAACTGGACGTGCTGCGCTGCGTGCTCGAAGGCTTCACGGCCGTGGAAATCGCCGAGACCATGGGCCTGCAGCCATCAAGCGTCATCACCTACCAGAAGCGCGCCTATAAACGCCTGGGTATTTCCAGCCAGCGCCAGTTGTTTGCGCTGTGCATGGCGCCAGCACCTGTCTAGTCCCTTGGACGTAGGGACGGCTCCGACTTTTTGACTGTGTTCGCCGCGAAATGTCCCCAAAATGGGGACAGGGTTCGCATCGCGCGTCTGCATACTGTGTTTCAAGCCGGGACCACCCGGCCGCTCTCACCCAATAAAATCAACAAGGGGAGGGCGACACCTTATGGAGACCAGCATGACCATCGCCCAAGGGGCCACCCCCGCCATCGCCGCCACCCCGGCGCCCGTCCTCGACGCGGCCAGCGTGCAACTGGAACAGCAGGTGATGCGCAAGGTATCGCGCCATCTGCTGGGTTTTCTGTTCCTGCTGTTCGTGTTTTCCTTTCTTGACCGCATCAACATCGGCTTTGCCGGCCTGACCATGATGCAAGACCTGGGCCTGTCCGGCACCCAGTTCGGCTTTGCCACCACCCTGTTTTACATCGCCTACATCGCTTGCAGCATCCCCAGCAATATCGTGCTGGCGCGCATCGGCGCGCGTAAATGGATCGGCAGCATGATGATTGCCTGGGGCCTGGCCTCGACGGCAACCCTGTTCGCCGGCGGCCCGGCCAGCCTCTACGCGCTGCGCTTTTTGGTGGGCGTGACGGAGGCGGGCTTCCTGCCCGGCATGCTGCTCTACCTCACGTACTGGTTTCCCAGCGCCTACCGGGCGCGCGCCAATGCTCTGTTCATGATCGCCATGCCGGTCACGGCCGCCATCGGTTCGGCCCTGTCGGGCCTGATCCTGGGGCTGGACGGTCACTGGGGCTTGAAAGGCTGGCAATGGCTGTTCTTGCTCGAAGGCATGCCTTCCGTGCTGCTGGGCCTGGCCGTCTACGGCTACCTCGACGACGCGCCCAACAAGGCAAACTGGCTGGGCAAGCTGGAACAGCAGGTGCTGGCGCGCATGCTGGCCGCCGAGCACAAGCCTGATGCGCCCCGGCAAAAAGTCTCCGTGCTGGCGGAAATGCTGTCGCCCACCGTGCTGAAATTCGGCATCGCCTACTTTTGCCTGGTGAATACCCTGGCCATGGTGGCCATGGTGGCCGTGTGGACGCCGCTGATCGTGAAAAGTTTCAATAGCGGCGCCAGCAACACCCAGATCGGGCTGCTGGCGGCGATACCGCAGGTCTGCACCGTCATCGGCATGATTCTGTGGGGCCGCCGCTCGGACCGCTTGCAGGAGCGCCGCTGGCATATCGTCTGGCCTATGCTGCTGTCGGCCTTTGGTTGGCTGTTGACCGCCTATTCTGGCAACCCCGTGCTGCAGTTGCTGGGCGTGTGCATGGCCTCGACGGGCGCCTACACGGCCATGTCCGTCTTCTGGACCACGCCGGACCGGGCCCTGAGCCTGGGCGCGCGCGCCATCGGCATCGCCGTCATCAATGCCACGGGCAATATCGGCTCGGCCCTCAATCCCGTCGTCGTGGGCTGGCTGAAGGATTTCACGCACAGCTTTGCCACGGGCTTGCTGTATGCCAGCGTGCTGCTGGTGGTCGGGGCTGCCATCGTGCTGACCCTGCCGATTGCGCGCGGCGGCAAAACACATTCTTGAGAGGACACCATCATGCGCGACACGTTTCACCCTTATCCCCATGTGCCGAAAGTGTATCCGCCCGGCAAGCCTGCGGGTGCCGGCACGCAGCACGTGCCGGTCCTGATCGTCGGCGGCGGCCCCGTGGGCCTGGCCACGGCCCTGGGCCTGGCCCGCCACGGCGTGCGCTCGGTGCTGATCGAGGCGGACGATGGCGTCTGCACGGGCAGCCGCGCCATCTGCATCTCGCGGCGCAGCCTGGAAATCATCGACCGCCTCGGTGCGCTCGACGGTTTTATCAGCAAAGGCTTGCCGTGGGCGGGCGGCCGCAGTTTTTACCGCGACGAGGAAGTGCTGCACTTTACGATGCCGCAAGACGCGAACCAGAAATTGCCGCCGATGGTTAACCTGGCGCAATACCATATCGAGCAATTCCTGCTCGATGCGGCCGAACGCCAGCCGGAGCTAATCGATATCCGCTGGCAAACGCGCGTCACTGGCGTGCAGCAGCGCGCCGATGGCGCCACGGTCACGCTGGCCACGCCCGATGACACCTACACCATCGACGCGGACTGGCTGGTGGCGGCCGATGGCGGGCGCAGCGCCGTGCGCGAGGCGCTGGGCTTGAAATTGCAGGGCACCAGCTATGAAGGCCGCTATGTGATCGTCGACATCCATTTGAAAAGCGAGCGCCCCACGGAGCGCCTCGCGTATTTCGACCCGCCGTCGAACCCCGGCTCGACCGTGCTGGTGCACAAGCAGCCAGACGATATCTGGCGCATCGATTACCAGCTACGCGACGATGAGGATGCGCAGGCGGCGGTGCTGCTGGAAAACGTGGCACCCCGCGTCGACAGCCTGCTGGCCATGATGGGGGAGACACAGCCATGGCACCCCGTGTGGATCACCATTTATAAAGCCAACGCCTTGACCCTGGACAAATACCGGCACGGCGCCGTGTTGTTCGCGGGCGACGCCGCCCACCTGGTGCCGATCTTCGGCGTGCGCGGGGCCAATTCCGGCATCGACGACGCCGACAATCTGGCCTGGAAACTCGCCTATGTCGTCAAGGGGCAGGCGCCTGATAGCTTGCTCGACAGCTATTCGAATGAACGTGTGTACGCCGCCCATGAAAACCTGCGTCACGGCACGAAAAGCACGGAATTCATGGCGCCGCCCACGTTCGCCTTCGAACTGATGCGCACGGCAGTGCTGGGCCTGGCGGGCAAGCACGCACACGTGCGCTCGCTGATCAACCCGCGCCAGACCAGCGCCATCGCGTATGCGCAATCGGCCTTGAATGCGCCTGAGCTGGACGTGTTCGCGGCCGGTCCCGCGCCGGGCACGGTCTTGCCCGAGTGCCCGCTCGCGCTGCCGCACAACGGCGGCCAAAAAGCGCGGTATATTACCGATCTGGTGCAGCGCGCCGATGGCCATTTCACGGGCCTGTATTTCAGCGAGGATGGCACGGTGCCCGCGGAACTGCTGGCGCTGGGCGACAGCTTGCCGTTGACGACCGTGGCGATCGTCCGCAGCGGGGAGCAAGGGGGCGCCTGGGACCACACGGCGCAGGTATGCTCGCTGTTTGACGCGCAGCCAGGCACGTTTTATCTCGTGCGCCCGGATGGGCACGTGCTGGGACGCTGGCGCCAGGTGAGGGTGGGGCAGGTGGTGGCAGCGCTGGCAGCGGCCGGCATCGCCCAATCAAAGTAACAAGGAGATCATATGACCGACATCGAACTGGACAATCTTTACACCGAGCTGTGCCACACCATGGGCGGCCTGGGCGAACAGCGCTCGCCCTTGTTCCTGGCCCGCTTCGCCTTGCTGGCCATGGGCGCCATCGGCAAGGCCGACGTGGTGCAAGGCTTGCTGCGCGACGCGGCCGACGGCCTGGCGGAGAGCGCATGATAGGCGCCGGCTACCAAAGCGGCTTCGGCAACGAGTTTGCCACGGAAGCCATCGCCGGCGCCTTGCCGCAGGGACAGAATTCGCCACAGAAGGCGCCGCTGGGCCTGTATGCGGAGCAGTTGTCGGGCACGGCGTTTACGGCGCCGCGCGCGCAGAACCGGCGTTCCTGGCTGTACCGCATCCGCCCGGCCAGCCAGCATCCGCCATTCACGCCGCTGGCAAACACGCGCATCGCCAGCGATTTTCATGCGATGCCGCCGACGCCGCCGAACCAGCTGCGCTGGGACCCGCTGCCGCTGTCCGACAGCGCCACGCCGGTGGACTTCATCGACGGCTGGCAGACGATGGCGGGAAACGGCAGCGCCGAAGCGATGAGCGGCTGCGCCATCCACGTGTATGCGGCCAACCGCTCCATGCAGCGCTTCTTTTATTCGGCCGACGGTGAATTGCTGGTCGTGCCGCAGGAAGGGCGGCTGGCGATTGCCACGGAACTGGGGCTGATCGAACTGGAACCGCAGGAAATCGCCGTGATTCCCCGCGGCGTGCGCTTCCGCGTCACCCTGCCGGACGGCCAGGCGCGCGGTTATGTGTGCGAAAACTTCGGCACCGCTTTCCGTTTGCCGGACATGGGGCCCATCGGCTCGAACGGCCTGGCCAACAGCCGCGATTTCCTCACGCCGCACGCGGCCTACGAGGATATCGAGGGCGATTGCGAACTGGTGGCCAAGTTCGGCGGCCATCTGTGGCGCACGACCCTCGACCATTCGCCGCTCGACGTCGTCGCCTGGCATGGCAATTACGCACCGTATAAATACGATTTGCGCCGCTTTAATGTCATCGGCTCCATCAGCTACGACCATCCGGACCCGTCGATCTTCCTCGTGCTGCAGGCGCCGAGCGAAAATCCGCTGCTGGGCGCGATCGACTTCGCCATCTTCCCACCCCGCTGGCTGGCCGCCGAGCACACGTTCCGCCCGCCCTGGTTCCACCGCAACGTGGCCAGCGAATTCATGGGGCTGATCCACGGCGTGTACGACGCCAAGGCGGCCGGTTTTGTACCTGGCGGCGCCAGCCTGCACAACTGCATGTCCGGCCACGGCCCCGATGCGCAGACGTTCGAGAAAGCCTCGCACAGCGATACGTCCGCGCCCGTGAAGGTGGCCGATACCATGGCTTTCATGTTCGAGACGCGCACCATCCTCAAGCCCACGCCGTTCGCGCTGGACGGCGGCCTGCTGCAAAACGACTATTTCGAATGCTGGCAAGGCTTGCGCAAGCATTTTGATCCGGATCCTGATTGATCAGGCGGCCCGCGCCCGCGTATGCGGATTGGCGGGCCGCGCCAGTCCCAGGTGGCCGCGCAGGGTGCTGCTGGCATACTCGGTGCGGAACAGGCCGCGCCGCTGCAGTTCCGGCACCACCAGCCGCGTAAAGTCCTCGAAACCCTGCGGCAGCAGCGGCGGCACGACGTTGAAACCGTCCGCGCCCCGTTCCACGAACCACTGCTCCATCACGTCGGCCACCGTCTTGACGGAGCCGACGGCTTGCAGATGGCCGCGCGCCACGCGAAAGCGCAGCACCAGCTGGCGCAAGGTCAGGTGCTCGCGGCGGGCCAGCTCCAGCTGCTGTTGAAAACGTCCCTTGCCATTGTCGCCCGCCTCGTAGGGCAGGTCGGGCAGGGGGCCGTCGAGCGGATAGCCGGACAAGTCGAAGCCGCCAAATTCCAGGTTGCTGAAGTCGACCAGGTCCTGCAGCTCGCCGAACTGGTCCTGCGCCTGCTGGTCCGACTCCGCCACCACGACGGACAGGCCCGGCGTGACTTTCAATTGATCTTCGGCGCGGCCATATTTCGCCATGCGGCCTTTCACGTCCGCGTAATACGCCTGCGCCACGGGCAGCGAGGTGGCGGAGCAGTACACCATCTCGGCCAGGCGCGCGGCAAATTCGCGGCCCGTCTCGGAATTGCCCGCCTGGACCAGCACGGGGTGGCCCTGCACGGGGCGGGGCAAGTCCAGCAAGCCTTGCGAGGCGAAATACTCGCCCCGGAAATCGAGCGCATGGCCGGCTGCCAGCTGGTAGAACTGGCCGCCGGCGCGGTCAGGCCGCTCGAAGGCGTCGTCGTCCCAGCTGTCCCACAGGGCCTTGGACAGGGCGACGAATTCATCGGCGCGCGCATAGCGCTGCGCGTGGCTGCGCGGCGCATCGATGCCGAAATTGCGCGCCGTATGCTCGGCGAACGAGGAAACGACGTTCCAGCCGGCGCGCCCGCCGCTCAGATGGTCGAGCGAACTGAATTTGCGCGCCACGTGATACGGGTGCTCGTAATTCGTGTTGACGGTGGCGATCAGGCCGATGTGGCTGGTGACGGCGGCAATCGCCGACAGCAGCGTGAAGGGTTCGAACGGCAGGCCGATGGCGGCGCGGCCCGTGTCGGGCATGACGTCGCCCGAGCGGCCGATGAAGTCGGCGATGAAAAAGCTGTCGAACCTGGCCGCCTCGGCCAGCCTGGCGGCGCGCAGCCACCAGGCCAGGTCGGGCCGTCCGCTGGCGCTGGCGGACGGATGGCGCCAGGCGGCAGGGTGGTGGCCGTGGCGCTGCAAAAAGACGTTCAGGACGAGCTGGCGTGCTGGCATGGGGGAAGCTCCGTGGTGGGTTGGCGACATGATCTGCGTCAATACTGATGCAAGCTTCGGGCCAGCAAGGGGCCAGCGCCCGTATATGCAAAATCCGGATAAGCTAGCGCGGCACCATTCGTTCACGCCGGCAGATGGCGCGCGGTATAGTCGGCCCATGGAACTCTTAGCCCACAATTTCAGCAGCGATTTCGCGCGCAGCGCCCACCTGGCCCGTGGCGCGGGCGCCGGCGCTGACGGCGACAGCGAGGCGCTCGTCGCCTTCCGCGACCCGCAGCAAATGAGCTTGCTGGTGCGCGCCACGGCCTTTGTCTTTGCCGACCCCCGTTCGCGCCAGTTGCATGAACTGATCGAACGCATCGCGCCCAGCGAGGCGACGGTGCTGATCACGGGCGAGACGGGGACGGGAAAAGAGCTGATTGCGCGCCATGTGCACGGCTTGAGCGGGCGCGCCGAGCAGACTTTCGTGGCGATCAACTGCGGCGCGTTTTCCGAAACCCTGGTCGAGAGCGAACTGTTTGGCTATGAAAAGGGAGCATTTACGGGCGCGCAGCAGGGCAAGCCGGGCTGGTTCGAGACGGCCAGCGGCGGCACCCTGTTCCTCGATGAAATCGGCGACTTGCCGCTGGCGATGCAGGTCAAGCTGCTGCGCGTGCTGCAGGAGCGCGAAGTGGTGCGCCTGGGCGCGCGGCGCGCCATTCCCATCGACGTGCGCCTGATCGCCGCCACGAACGTGGACCTGGCCGAAGCCGTGCGGGCCGGGCGCTTCCGCGAAGACCTGTATTACCGCCTGCAGGTGATTGGCCTGCCGCTGCGTCCCCTGCGCGAGCGTCCGGGCGATATCATGCCGCTGACGCGCCACTTCATGGCCATCTATGCGCAGCGCCTGCACCTGGGCGAGGTGGAGCTGGACCTTGATGCGCAGGAGGCCTTGCTCGGCTATCCATGGCCGGGCAATATCCGCGAACTGGAAAACGTCATTCACCGCGCGCTGCTCGTGTGCCGCAGCGGCGTCGTGCGCGCCGAAGACCTGAGCTTGTCGGGCTGGCACCGCGCTCCGGCGCCTGCATCGGCCCCTGTGCCCGTGCCGGACGCGTGGGCCGGCGGCGCCGACATCGCCTACGCGGCCCACGGCGCGGCCGGCCAGGACGATTTATTGGCCGCCGAGCGCTTTGCCCGCGCCTGGCAAGCCTTGCTCGACTCGGGCGAGGCCGTGGAATTCGAAGCGATGCAGCAGGAACTGGTGCGCGCCGCGTGGGAGCGCAATGAGCGCAACCAGGTGCGCACGGCGAAACACCTGAACCTGAGCCGCAACATCCTGCGCACCTTTTTGAAAAAGGCGGGCGCCATCGACTAGGCGCGTGATGGATCTCCTGGAGCCGGACCCGCAGCGCTGCGGCTCCGGCTTTTTTCATGGCTGCTGCACGCGCAGCACATTGCTGCCATAAGTACAGCCGATTGCTGCGCAAGCAGCAGCTTCGGACGTCGATGGGTATCTAGCGCATGGCATGCTTTCTGCGAGGAGGGAAGGGCAGGCCGCCGCGCCAATGTGCGGCGGTGTTTTCTTCGACCCACGACAGGAGTCCATGCATGACCATCGAATTCATCTGGCAATTGCCCACCAGCGGCGACGGCCGTTATGCGGCGCCCGGCATCACGCGCCGGGGCGAACGGGCCGCTGGCGCGCCCAGTCCCCTGCAGGCGGGCGTGAGCGACCCGTGCGGCGCGCGTCCGCCCTTCACTTACTTCGACTACCTGCACCAGATCGCCCGCGCGGCCGACCTTTCCGGCTTCGACGGCATCCAGATACGCCACGATACGCAGGGCGATGAAAGCTGGATCGTCGCCGGCTACCTGGCCCGCAGCACGCGCCACCTGAAGCTGATCGCCGAATTCGACGCGGCCTGGGGTTCTGCCGTGTACGCGGCAAAGAACGCCGTCAGCTTCCAGCGCTTCACGGGCGGGCGCTTCGCCTGGCAGATCGGCCACGGCGGCGATGCGGCCGCGCGCAGGCGCCAGGGCGATGCGGTGCCGGACGCCGATATTCTGCCCCGCATCGATGAATTCATCACGGTGGCGCGCGGCGTACAGAACACGTCGCCGTTCAGCTTCAAGGGCAGGTTCTTCGAAGTGCAGGATGGCGGCTTCAAGGGGCCGCTGGCGAACCATGCTGTGAATAGTATTTACCTGACGGGGGAGACGCCCGAGGCGCTGGCCCTGTCGGCGCGACAGGCCGACGTGCACGTGTTCGATGCGGCGCCCGTGGCGGACTTGCAGCCTTCCATCGGCAGCCTGCAGACGCAGGCGCGCCAGCTGGGCCGCGCCGTGGCGGCGGGTTTGCGCATCGACGTGCTGGCCCGTGAAACGTTCGACGAAGCCTTGCGCGACGCGCGCCGTTACCGCAGCGGCGCGGGTCTGCCAGATGAACTGCCGTCCGACGGCGGCACTGCCGCGTTCTGGCCCGGCTTTGCGCAAGCGCAAACGGGCTCCCACGGGGCCCTGGTGGGCAGTTATGCGCAGGTGGCCGCCGCGCTGCAAGCGTATGCGCAGGCCGGAGTTTCCAGCTTCGTGCTGGCGGCCATCCCCCATTTCGAGGAAGCCTACCGCATCGGCGAACACGTGCTGCCTCGCGTGCGGGCAGCGTTGAGCGCCCAGCTGCAAGCGGCCTGAATCCAACTTATTAAGGAGTACCCTACATGGCAATCGATTTTTTCTGGCGCATCCCCACGCATGGCGAACCGAGTTCGCACCGCGCCCGCACGCCGTTTCGCGGCGACTGGTTCCCCGGCAATGACAACCTGCGCCAGGCCGGCCTCGGTGGCGGCGGCGCCGACGGTTTTACCTACATCGACTACCTGGCGGAAATCGCCCGCGCGGCCGAACTATCGGGCTTCCAGGGCGGCCTGATTCCGTCGTTTCCCATGACGGATGAACCATGGGCCATTTCCGCGCTGCTGGCGCGCGAAACGCGTACTTTCCGCTTCATGATTCCGTTCCAGCCCGGCTTTCTGAACCCCGTGGTGGCCGCGCGCATGACGGCCAGCCTGCAGCGGGCCACGGGCGGCCGCGCCCTGTACAACGTCATCACGGGCGGCGGCGGCCCGGCGCAGCTGTGGTGGGGCGATGCGGCCGGCCACGACGACCGCTATACGCGCACGACGGAATTTCTCGACGTGGTGCGCGGCGTGTGGCGCGGCGGGCCGTTTTCCTACCAGGGCAAGTTTTACCAGGTGGAAGGCGCGGGCCTGGCCACGCCGTTGTCGGAGCAGGACTTTCCCGAGATCTATTTTTCAGGCTCGTCCGACGCGGCCCTCGGTTCGGCCTCGAAGCACGCCGATTACTACCTGACGTGGCTGGAACCGTTCGAGCAGCTGCGCGAGAAATTCGCCCGCGTGCAGGAAAAGACGGCGCTGCTGGGGCGCAAGATCAAGTGCGCCGTGCGCGTCGATATCGTCGCCCGCGCCACGGAAGAAGAGGCGTGGGATGAGGTGCGCAAGGGCTTTGAGGCCGTCGATGCCGCCACCCTGCGCCAGTTCCTCGGCGCCGATGGCGGCGATTCCGTGGGTGCGGCGCGCCAGCGGGGCAACCGCCCGACCACCTTGAACAGCTACAAGGACCTGATCACGGCGCCGAACATCTGGTCCGGCTTCAATCTGCTGCGCGGCGGGCAGACGCAGGGCATCGTCGGCAGCTACCAGCAGGTGGCCGAACGCCTGGACGAGCTGGTGCAGCTGGGCGCCGACGCCTTCATCCTGGCCAGCACGCCGCACCTGGAAGAAGCGTACAGGGTGGGCGAGGAAGTGCTGCCGCTCGTGCGCGGCCACACGGCGGCACTGCTGCGCGCCGCCTGATCCTTTCCCCTGTTGCCGCGACAGCAGCGCCACCGCCTGCTGTCGCGCAGGCAGCACGCGGCGCTGCCGCTGCTGCCAAATCAACAGCGCTATCATGACGATAGTCTTCCTTTGAAATCAAGCACTTAAGGTCCATTTTGCTGCGCTGCGGCAGCGGGCATGCCCCTTGCAATACTGGTCATCACCATCTCGCGTTTTGACTTTACTCAAGGATAATCACCCATGCGCCGTTCGACTGCCCCCGCCGCCTCTTCCCCATCTCCTCTTCATTTGACGCCAGTGCGCCGCGCGCTGCGCTCGGCCTTCGCCATCGGCGGCCTGATGCTCGCCCCAGGGTTGGCCCATGCGGAAACGCCTGGCGCCGATGTCATCGCTGCGGCTGACGCGAATGGCGCCGGCGAGGGCGCCTCGCTGCAATCGGTGACGGTGACGGCGCAAAAGCGCGAAGAATCGGCGCAGAAGGTGCCCAGCGCGATCACGGTCCTGGGTGGCAAGGAGCTGCTCGACACGGGCATCGGCCGCTCGGCCAGCGAAATCCTCAATTACGTGCCGAACGCCTCGGCCGGCACGCAGCAGCATGGCCGCCCGCGCTGGTGGATACGCGGCGTGGGCGCGGGCCAGCAGCAGGTGGACTTTCCGAATCCCGTCGGCTTCTACCTCGACGACGTCTACATCAGCAATTCCAGCGCCACGGGCTTTCCCCTGTTCGACCTGGATCGGGTGGAAGTGCTGCGCGGCCCGCAAGGCACCTTGTGGGGCAAGAACACGACGGGCGGCGCCATCAACGTCATTTCGCGCAAACCTTCGTTCAAGTCCAGCGGCTACGCCAAGCTTGACTACGGCAGCTACGACACCACCGTGGCCGAAGGTGCCATCGGCGGTGCGCTGGTCGACGAGGTGCTGGCGGGGCGGCTGTCCTTCCATACGGAGCAGCAGGACAAGGGCCGCTTCCGCAACCAGTTTACGGGCGAACGCGATGGAAAACTCAAGGACAGCGCCATCCGTGGCCAGCTCAAGGCCCTGATCGGGCGCGACCTGACGGCGAACCTGAACCTCCATTACCGCGACTATACGACCAAGGGCGCCACCACCACCGTGGCCAGCTATGGCGCCAATGGCGTGTACCGCAACGGCTACATCCCCAGCACGAATCCCGACGACGTCAGCACGAACGCGCCGGCCGACAGCGACGTGAAACAGGGCGGCGCCCAGCTGAACCTCGAATATGCGCTGGGCGAGCTGACCCTCACTTCCATCACGGGCTATGAAAATTTCAGGAACGAAGCCACGGGCGACAGCGACAATACGCCGCTGGAAGTGGGCCGCAGCCGTTCCAAGGCCAGCAGCCGGCAAGTGTCGCAGGAGCTGCGCCTGACGTCGCCGCAGAACGGCGCCGTGAGCTGGGTGGCGGGTCTGTTCTACTTCAATGAAAAGATCGATGCCGATTCGGCCGGCGCGCGCCTGCCCAACGGTACCGTGCCGGCGCTGGCGGGCAGCACCCAGCCCGTCGGCTACAACCGTACCATTTACCAGCACAAGGCGCGCAGCGCGGCCATCTTCGGCAGCACGACCGTCAACTTCAGCGAGCAGCTGCTGTCCACCTTCGGCCTGCGCTGGACCACGGAAACCAAGGACCTCGACTTGCGTCGCGTGCAGGCCGTGTCGAACACGGTGACGTTCGGCGACGCGGCCAACTGGTGGAACACGGTCCGGGGCGGCAATTACACGGCCGCCTCGGTCGCCAACAATAACTTCACGTCGAATCCATCGACCACGTGGAATGCGCTGACGTATGACGTGACGCCCGAATACCGCTTCAGCCGCACCCTGCGCGGCTACCTGAAATACGCGCACGGCATCAAGTCGGGCGGCTACAACACGAGCGCCACGGACGTGCGGGCGCTCAATACGGTGAAGCCGGAAACCCTGAACTCGTTCGAGGCCGGCATCAAGTCCGAATGGCTGGACGGGCGCTTGAATTTCAACGCCAACGTTTTTCACTATGATTACAAGAACGTGCAGGTCAATATCACGGGCGTGTACAACGGCGACCCCACGCAAAGCGTCAATTACTTGCAAAACGTGCGCAAGGCCCACGTCAACGGCGCGGAATTCGAGATCGAGGCGCAGCCGACGGACAATCTGCACGTCAACGCCAACCTGGGCCTGCTGCGCACGGAATTCGACGACTTCGCCATCCAGAACAATGGCGGCGACCGTTCCGGCAACGAATTCGTGCGCTCGCCCCACGTGACGGCCCTGCTGGCGGCCGACTACCGCTACCCGCTGGGCAATGGCGCGCAGCTGGTCTTCAGCGGCGACGTGCGCTACACGTCGAAGCAGTACTACTATGTCGACCCGCAGAGCGACGCGCGCGGCCTGCTGAATCAGGGCGGCTTCGCCCTGGCCAATGCGCGCCTGTCGTACGTGCTCCCGGGCGGCAAGCAGCGGATCACGGCATATGCGAACAACCTGGCCGACAAGGTCTACCGCAACCACACCTTGACCAGCTTCGTGCCCGGCGCCGTCAACGGCGACACCGTCATCATCGGCCAGGGCCGCACGGTGGGCGCGTCGTACACGGTGCAGTTCTGAGCGTGACCGCCTGATGTAAAAGGCCGGCAAACTCGCCGGCCTTTTTTCCCGTAGGTCGGCTTAATGCAGCGGTAGGTCGGCTTAGCGCAGCGTAAGCCGACAACACCACTACGCCGCCACCATCAAGCCGCTACCCGCAGCAGTGCCTCCAGCCGCCGCTGGGCTTCCTCCAACGGCCGGCGGTCTATCCAGCTGTCGATATCGACGTCGCGGTCGAGAAAACCGTGCTGCAATTGAAAATCCTTCTGCTGGCGGAACAGCGCCACCTTGTCGTCGAACAGGTCGGGCGCCAGGGTCAGGTGAAAACCGTCGCGGTAGGCTTCGGCCACGGCGTCGGCGCCGGCCCGCGTCTCGCCCTGCAGGATGGCCAGCACCTCTTCTTTGTGGCTGCGCGCCCAGTGCGCGGCGCGCAAGGTCTGCGTCAAAAAGCGCACGACCAGCTCGAAATGCTGTTCCAGCATGGTTGCATGCACGGTGATCGGGCGCGGCGTGCCGTTGTTGACGCGGAAGCGCCGGTCGGGCAGGGCGTCGATGTCGATGGCCACTTCCAGCCCCTCCGCGCGGGCCGCTTCGGCCGCCGCCGCGCCTTTCACGTAGACGGCGTCGACTTCGCCGCGCAGGAGCGGGCCTATGCCTTGCCACAGGCCCGCGCCCAGATTGGCCGATGCCTGGGCGTCGGCACCCACTTCCACCAGTCGCACATCGTCGAGCGTGAGGCCGGCGGACGCCAGCACGCCCTTGTAGCCGGCCAGGCTCATGCCGCGCGCGATGCTGCGCCCGCGCCGGTTCTCGCGCAAGTCTTCGGCGCGGAACACGGGCAGCGCCAGCCGCTTGCCCTGCAGCTGCGCGGGCGTGGCGATGCCGGAACCGGGGCGCACGAGGATGGCTTGCCATTCATCGATCCACGTCAGGCCGATCAGGCGCGTGGGCGCTCCTTGCGCGCGCGCGGGCAAGGCCAGCAGGTTGCCCCCTTCGCGCACGAGCGTGGACAGGCCATGGTCGTAATGGTGGCGCGCCAGCTCGCCGCCCACTTCCTGCAGCGTCTTCAAGGCGATGCCGTCGCGGGCGAATTCTTCGTCCAGCCAGCCCAGTTTATAGGCCAGGCCCGTGGCCGTGGGCACGGGGCAGCGGGTGAACCAGACGGTATCGACGGCGGGGGAGGTTGCGGTAGTCATGGGATTCCTTGGTAAAGGTGAGGAAGACCGAACGCTGCACGAAACATGCCTGCTGCCGGGGTCTGACCCGCCGGGTCAGACCCCGAACCGCGCTTGCTGGCTGGCAGACAGTGCATATCCGTACCACTGCTGCCATGCCAGCAGCCGCTGTTGCGCAGGCAGCAGCGCTCCGTCATTTGTGCGGCCCCGGCGCTGGCACGCGTCTTGCGAAAGTAGAGGCATGACTGATTCGTACCTCAACCTCAAGAATGGAGCATGACATGACGGACGTGGCACAAGCACAAGCACCAGAGCAAGTACAAACCCCGGAGTTGACGGCGGCCGAACTGGCCTTCGTGGAGCAGGTGCGGCGCGATGCGCAGACCGCCTTCGACGGCTTGCGCGAGACGGGCAGCCTGACGGCCAACGGCACGGTGGGCTTCGTCGAGCGCACCCCTGGCGGCGACAAGGTCGTGGTGGTCAACGACCCGGGCCCGTTCCGCCGCGGCCAGTCCCTGAAGGCGGCCGTGCTGGCGCTCGATGGCACGGTGCTCGTGGGCGACGCCAACAACGGCGGCGCGCGTTACCTGAAACTGTTCCGCGAGCGGCCCGAGGTCACGTCGATTTCGCACGTGCACTCGCCATCGCTGGGTGCGTGGGCGCAGACGCATCGCACCCTGCCGATCCGCTATGTGCCCGTGCAGCGCTTCCAGCTGATCCGTGAAATTCCCATCTATATCGACCGCCGCCAGCCGGAAGTCGATTTCATCCTCGGCGAAATCGCGCGCAATACGCATGCGACGGCCATCCTGGAAGCGAATGGCGGCGCCACCGTGTGGGGCAAGCAGGGCTTGCTGAAGCTGGCCGAATTCATCCTGCTGCTGGAAGAGGGGGCAAAAATCCAGATCGCGGCCGAAGCCATCGGCGGTTCGCGCGACTTCGGTCCCGGCGTGCTGCTGCAGCAATGGAAGATGAGCAAGCTGATCGACACGGCGCGCGCCTTGTCGTTATTGCCTGCCACCGACCTGGTGTAACCCTTACTAGAACAGGCCCGCAATGTCATTGAAATTCTTACGTTTGAGCTGGCGCAAAGTCGTCGCCGTTGCCCTGGCGGCCAGCCTGCTGGCGCCAGCCATCGCGGCGGCGGCCGAGCCGCTGCCGGCTGCCGTTCGCATCGCCGTCGTGGCGCGCACGGCGCCGTCCGGCAAGACCGTGTTTGCCGGTTCGGCCGCCCAGGTGGCTGCCCAAGGCTGGCTGGCGGCCGAACTGGGCAAGCTGGGCGTGAAGCTGGAATGGGTGCCCGTCACCACCAATTCCGTGGCGACGCAAGTCAACGAGGCGTTTGCCAACCACTCGATCGACCTGGCCCAGTATGGCGACTTGCCATCGATTATCGCCAACGCCTCGGGCCTGCAGACGCGGCTGATTTTGCCGGGTGGCAGCTTCAGCAACACTTACCTGGTGGTGCCGAACGGCTCCACGGCCCGCTCGATCAAGGAGCTGAAGGGCAAGAAGATCGTCCTGCACCGTGGCCGGCCGTGGGAATACCCGTTCGCGCGCCTGCTGGAAGCGAATGGCATGAGCTTGCGCGACGTGAAAATCCTCAACCTGAACCCGCAGGCGGGCGCGGCGGCCGTGGCGACGGGCGGCGCCGATGCCTTCTTTACCCTCAGCGACGCCTTTTTGCTGGAAGATAAAAAGGTGGGCAAGATCATCTGGTCCAGCAAGGCGCCGCCGCAGGACTGGAAGATGCGCGCCGAACTGTGGGCCGACAGCGGTTTCCTGCAACGCTGGCCGCAGCTGGCCCAGCTGGTGGTGACGGCCTATGTGCGCGAGCACCACCGGGCCGCCGGCGCCGGTGGCGAAGACGAGTACGTGCGCACGGAGGCGGCGGCGGGCCAGGTGGAAAGCGTCGTGCGGCGCGAACTGGCAGGCGACCATACGCCGTGGCAGGCGCGCTGGTCGCCATTGTTTACGGCCAGCCTGCGCCAGCATTACCTGGGCGAGGCGGCATATGCGAAGAGCGCGGGCCTGATCGGGCGGCCCCTGCAAGTCGACAGCCTGTTCGCGCCACAGTTCGTCAACCAGGCGCTGGCGCAGCTGAAATTGCAAACGTACTGGGCGCCATGACTTCCCTCACTATCGCCTTGCCGCGCTCTTGCGCGCCTGCGCATGCGGCGTCCATTCCCTGGCTGCGGCGTTTTGTGCGCTCGCCCTGGTCCGTGTGGGCATCGCCGCTGGCCTTGCTGCTGCTGTGGACGGCCGCCACCACCTTCGAGTGGATGCCAGCGCACATCTTGATGTCGCCCTGGCAAGTGCTGCTGACGGCGGCGGACCTGGCCGAAAGCGGAGAATTGGGCCAGCACCTGGGTATCAGCCTGTTCCGCCTGCTGGCCGGTTTCGGCCTGGGCGCCAGCGCGGGCCTGGCCTTCGGCGTCGTGCTGGGTCTGTCGCCAGGCTTGCGCAGCTATGTCGACCCCACTTTCAATGTCTTGCGCCAGTTGCCGACCGTGGCCCTGATTCCTTTGTTCATCTTGCTGTTCGGCATAGGCGAGAGTTTCAAGGTGTTTATCGTGGCCAAGGCCAGTTTCTTCATCGTCGCGCTGGCCGTGCATGACGCCATCCGCAATCTGTCGCAGCGCTACTTTGAGGTGGCGCAAGTGTATTGTTTTTCGCGCTGGCAGCGCATCCGTTTGATCGTCCTGCCCGCCATCGTGCCCGCCGCGCTGACGGGCATGCGCATCGCGCTGTCGCGTTCGTGGATGGTGCTGGTGGGCGCGGAATTACTGGCCGCCGACAGCGGCCTGGGCCAGATGATGGAAATGGGCCGGCAAATGTTCCGCCTCGACGTGGTGATGGTGGGCGTGGTGCTGACGGGCGTAATCGGCTTCGGCCTGGACCGGGCCTGCCACGCGCTGGAAGCACGGCTGATGCGCTGGAAGCGCAGTGGAGAGAACTCATGAAGCAACGTTTGAGTGTGATCTTCAAGGGCGCGCTGCTGCCCCTGGCCTTGCTGGGCGCCTGGCAATGGGCATCCGGGCAGGGCGCTGCCGCCGCCTACATCTTTGTGTCGCTGGGCGATCTGGCGCACAGCCTGCGCGACCTGGTCTGGACGGGCGAACTGTGGGTGCATCTGCGCGCCAGCCTGGGACGCACGCTGGCCGGACTGTTGCTGGGCGGCAGCGCCGGCATCGTCACGGGTGCGCTGATGGCGCAGTCGCCGCTGGCGGACCGGCTGATCGGCCCGCTGTTCCACAGCATCCGCCAAGTCCCCCTGTTGGGGCTGATTCCCTTGCTGGGATTGTGGGTGGGCAATGGCGACGGCGCCAAGCTGCTGGTGATTGCCATCGCCGCCTTTTATCCCACCGTGCTCAACACGTATGCGGGCATGCGCCAGGTGGAAGGGAGACTGCGCGAAGTGGGGCAGGTGCTGACCCTGACGCGCTGGCAAACCCTGCGCCAGATTCTGTTGCCGGGCGCCATGCCGGCCATCGTCACCGGTGTCACGCATGCGCTGGCGTTCGCCTGGCTCGCTTGCCTGGGCGGCGAACTGCTGTTTGCGGCCGGTCCCGGCATGGGTTCCTTGCTGCTCAACGGCGAGGTGTCGGGCCGCATGGACGTCGTCCTGCTGGCCGTGCTGGTGATCGCACTGCTGGCGCAGGCGATGAACGTGGCGTTTGCGCGACTGGCGCGTTTGCTGGTGAAGGGGCGCAGCAGTGAGTAAATCCCTGCCATTCCAGCCAGACGCGGCCGTCAGTGCCCGCGAAGGGGAGCTGCGCGCCTTCCTGCTGCGCTTTATCGGCTTGACCCTGCTGTCGGGCGTAACGATCGGCATGAACAAGGTGCTGGCCACCTTGCTGGGCTTGCATTTGCACGTGAGTAATTTCCAGCTGGCCGCAATCAGCAGCGCGGAAACCCTGGCCATGGCGCTGGGGACCATTCCGGCCGGCTACATCTTGTCGCGCGGCAATCCGAAGCACCTGTACGCGGGCGTCAGCCTGAGCCTGGCGCTGGCCTTTTGCGTGCTGCCGTGGCTGCCCGGCTGGCAATGGGTGGCCCTGCTGATGTTTTTGGTGGGCCTGTGCATCTCGCTGCGCATCGTGGCCATGAGTACCGTGTTTCTCGTGCGCTTGCCGGAACTGGGGCAGGGCAAGGCGGGCTGGTACAAGGGCACCTTGATCCTCGGCATGCAGTTCCTGGGTCCCCTCTGCGGCAACTACCTGATCGCGCAGTTGGGCCTGAAGGCGGGCTTTTTGATTTCCGCCCTGATGTTCGCCATCCTGGCCGTGCTGGGCTGGCACGTATTGCCCAACAATACTTTGCCGGATAACACGGCACCGCGCAAGCAGATGGGACAAAGTGCGCTGCCCGGTGCGGCCAGCCTGCGCGAGCTGCTGCGCCTGCCTATCGTGCGCGTGACTTACCTGTTCGAAATCCTCGCCAGCTTCACGGCATCCAGCGTGGGCGTGTTTTCCATCCTGCTGGCGATCCGCGTGCTGCACTGGCCTGCGCACCACTCCGTCTGGCTGATGGCCGTGCAGGGACTCAGCTGCGTGCTGGTACTGCTGTTCCTGGGGCGTTTCGTGCTGGCCAGCCGCTACCGCGAGCAACTGTATGGCGGTGCGCACCTGGCCATCATGGCCGCCTTGCTGATCCTGGGCTTGTGGCCGTCCAGCATCACCTACCTGGCCGCTTCCGTGCTGCTGGGGATGGGGCTGGGCGTGAATAACCTCGTCAACACGGACAACATCGCCCGCGCGCCCGTCGACAAGGCCCGCGTTTCCGCCCATCTGACCCTGTTCGGCATGGTGGGCGGCACGGCCGGCGCGCTGGCGGCCGGCCATCTGGCCGACGTGGCGGGCTTGCGCAATGTGTTTCTGATCTGGCTATTTCCGTGGCTGGCCGCCTGGCTCTGTTTCCACGGCAGCCGCTGGCTGCGCCGGGCGCCGCCCGCCGCCATTCCTTCCCTCGCCCCCACTGCAGAGAGTGCGCCATGAATGATTTTGTTTCTCCATCGACCTTGCTGCCGCAGAGGCAGCAGCTGAGCGGCGGCTTGCAAGTGCAGCACGTGAGCAAGTCGTTTGCGCTGAAAGGCGCGCCGCTGCTGGTGCTCGACGATATTTCGCTGACCATCGCCCCCGGTGAATTCGTCGCCATCGTGGGCGCCTCCGGTTGCGGCAAATCCACCTTGCTGCGCCTGCTGGCGGGCCTCGACACGGATTACACGGGCTTGCTGCTGCACGACGGCGTGCCGATCCGTGGCACGGACTTGCGCCGGGGCCTCGTGTTCCAGGATCACCGATTGTTTCCGTGGCTGACGGTGCAGCAGAACGTGGCCGTGGCCTTCAGCAATACCCGTGTGCCGCAGGCCGAGCGCGACGCCCGCGTGGCGGCGGAAATCGCGCGCGTGGGCCTCGACGGCTATGCGGATGCCTATCCGCATCAATTGTCAGGCGGCATGTCGCAGCGGGCGGCCATCGCGCGTGCGCTCGTCGGGCGGCCCGACGTGCTGCTGCTGGACGAGCCGCTCGGTGCGCTCGACGCGCTGACCCGCTTGCGCTTGCAGCAGGAATTGCGCCGCCTGTGGCAGGACGAGGGCATCACCATGGTGATGGTCACGCATGACATCGACGAAGCCGTCTACCTGGCCGACCGCATCGTCGTGCTCGATGCGCGGCCCGGCAAGGTGCGCCGCGTGCAGGACGTGCCGCTGGCCCACCCGCGCCAGCGCGGTTCGCCGGGCTTCGTTGCCATCCGCGACGGCTTGCATGCGGATTTCAGCGACCTCGACGACACGCACGCGCCCGTGGCGCAGGAAGTGGATCCCAGCAGCCTGTGGGATGGCAATGAATGGGCGCGCAGGATGGCGCTGTAGTTTTTTGATATTCATCAACCTGGAGAGACAGCATGAGCAATGAAAGTCAGGCAGCAAACCAAGCACTCGACACCCTGTGGTACACGCGCTGCCCCGTCCCCACGGGCCTGGGCATTTCCCTGCAGCAGGGCTGGCTGGAAGACGCCTTGCGCGCCGACGGCACGAGCTTGCGCTCCTTGCGCGAATCGGACCAGGAAGCCGTGCGCGAATCGCATTTCGACCATACCTTGCAGAACTCCGTGCGCCACGGCGGCAATATTCCCGCCCTGTGGGCGCGTGCGGCGGGACGCGACACGCGCGTCATCGGCCTGTCGTGGTCGGACGAGACGCAGCTGATATTGACCCTGCCCGACAGCGGCATTCAGACGGTGCGCGACTTGAAGGGCCGGCGCTTCGGCTTGCCCCTGTGGGCCAGGGCGCAGATCGACTTTGCGCGCGCGCAAGCCTTGCGGGGGCTGGAAAACGCGCTCAGCCTGCAAGGCTTGACGGTTGCCGACGTGGAACTGGTCGATTATGTCATTCAGGCGGGCCAGAGCGAAACGCCACCGGAGCGGGGCGCGGCAACGAATCTGTTCAGCGGCGCGCGGCGCGGCGGCCAAAGCCCGGAGCTGCTGGGCTTGCTGCGGGGCGAGGTCGACGCCATTTTCCTGAAAGGCGCGTCGGCCGCCCAGCTGGCGCAGCAGTTCGGCTTGCACACGGTGATCGATACGGGCAGCCATCCGGAGCCCTTGATCCGCGCCAATAACGGCACGCCGCGCACCTTGACCGTCGATGCGCACTTGCTGGACCACCATTTCAGCTCGGCCGTGACCCTGGTGGAGCAGGTGCTGCGGGCCGAAGCGTGGGCACGCAGTCATGCGGACGAGACGCGGCGTTTCCTCGCGCGCGAATCGAATGCCAGCGAGCACTGGGTGCAAGTGGCTTACGGCAAGGATGCCCATCTGCGCCTGGACACGGATCTGGCGGAAACGTCGGTCGCGGGCTTGCAGGATTTCAGCGACTTTTTGTTCCGCTGGAACTTCCTGCCCAGCAAGGTCGACGTGCGCGCGTGGATCGATCCCCGTCCTTTCGACGCGGCGCTGGCGCAGACGCGCCGCGCGGCCTGAGCGGGAAGCACGTCAACGGTGGCCATGTTCGATGATGAGGAGAATGCGATGCGGCGACGCACGGTGATGGGCGGGCTGGCCTTGCTGCCCCTGGCGGGAAAAGCGGCCTCGGCGGCGAAAGCGGCGGGGGCGCCGGCAGCCCTGCGCATCGCCTCGACGGGCTTTGCGGAAAACGGCAAGGCGGAACTGGGCGGCATCGCCTACCGCGTGCAGCAGGAAGGCTGGCTGGCCCGCGAACTCAAGCTGCGCGGCGTGCGGCTGGAATGGCTGCCCGTCACGGGCGACACGGGCGCGACCATGAACGAGGCGTTCGCCAGCGGGCGCATCGACATGGCCGCGTATGGCGACTTGCCGTCCGTCATACTCAACGCGGGCGGCGTGCGCACGCAGGTGATCGTGCCGGCGGGGCGCGGCACGGACCAGTTCCTGCTGGTGCCCACCGGCTCGCGCGCCACGTCCCTGGCCGAGCTGAAGGGCAAGCGCATCAGCGTGCACCGGGGCCGGCCGTGGGAACTGGGCTTGCGCCAGCTGATCGCCGACCAGCGCATGTCGCCCACGGATTTTCGCCTGATTAACATGGACCTTAAACCGGGCACGGCCGCGCTGGCCACGGGCGCCGTCGACGCCTTGTTCATGATCAATGGCTATCCGCTGGAAGACAAGGGCATCGGCCGCATCATCTGGTCCAGCAAGGGCTTGCCGGAGAGAAAAATGCGCGCGGAACTGTGGGCGCGGCGCGACTTTACGCAAGCCCATCCCGACATCGCCGAACTGGTGGCCACGGCCTGGTTGCGGGCCCAGCATTGGGCGGCGCTCGATGGCAACCGCGAGGCGATCATCAAGGATGGCACGCGCAACGGCACGCCCGACAGCGTCGTGCGGCGCAGCTACGACGATCCGGGCTTGCAGTGGAAGGAGCGCTGGTCGCCGCTGTACGACGACGCTGTCTACCGCCATTACCGCCGCGTGCTGGCGTTTGCGCAGGAGCAAAAGCTGATCCGCCAGCCCCTGACGGCGGAGGAATTGCTGGAACCGCGTTTTGTCGCGGCAGGCTTGAAAAAGCTGGGCTTGGCCAGTTACTGGGAGCCGGCCAAGGTGTAGTTCTGGAAGACGGGCGCGTGGCTCAGTGCGGCAGGCACACGCGCCCCGCCACATTGACCACGTCGTCGCCCGCATGCGCGCGCAGTTGCAGCAGCATCAGCGCCACGCCCAGCATCAGCGCCGCAGCGCAGAGTTTCTTGTGCATCGTCGTTCCCGTTTTCACTATCTATGAAGGTGTGCAGCGATATTATTGCCGAAATTCATCGTGCGGGCTGAGCAAGTGCCAAGCGTGCTTTACAATTATGCATCTTGCGCATCCGCGCCATCTGAATTGTATGCATAGTATGTGAAGGGAATGACAAGCCTGTGACTTCCAAGCCGATCAAGATCGCCGCCACCGTTGTCGTGGCTCTCGCCGCTGGGGCCGGCATTTATAGCTACACCCGACCGGCCGCCACCGCCACGCCGGGCGCCCCGGCCTCGGGCAGCCCTGCCGCCGCGCCGCACTCCGCCGTCGATACGGCCGCCGTGGCCAGCCAATTCCGCGACTTGCTGGGCAATTTCCGCAAGATCATCGTGCTGCTGGCCGACGAGCAAAGCTTGCCCGAAGGCGCGCGTGACGAAGCCCGTAAAGTGGGCCAGGCGCTGTTCCATGAAAACCAGGAACGCATCGCCAAGCTTGATCTTGCGCTCGATCAATTGACGGCGCCCACCAATCCGGGCCGCTTCGAAGCGCTCGACAGTCTGTTGACGTATATCGAATCCGATCCCGGCCTGTATGACGCGGACCGCCTGGCTTTCCGCGAGCTGCTGCAAAGCATGCTGGCCGACGTGGCCAAGGATTCGTCCTTGCCGGCGATCAAGCTGCACAAGCGCATTTCCGAAGATCTCGATGCGCTGGGCGAGATCGAGCGCAATTACGAGAAGGAAATCCGGCAAATCTTCGGCAACCTGGGCCAGCGCGCCATCGAACTCAAGCGCGAACGGTGGGACGATTATGTGGCGCAGCTGAAAAAACTGTACAGCCGCGAACAGATTCTGAAGGAAAACGGCATCGTCGTGCCTTATGTGGCACCTTCGGCAGTACCGCCGGCCGGCTCCGTGCCGGAAGCCAAGCCCGTGCCCAAGAAGGATGAGGCGGAAATCTTCGGCCTCGGTTTGCCGAAGAAAACCATCGTGCTGACCTTCGACGACGGCCCGCACCGCCGCTACACGGAAGAAATCAGCGCCATTCTGAAACAGTATGGCGTGCCGGCCGTGTTCTTCAACGTGGGCCGCAATCTGGGTTCGCTGGACGCGGAAGGCCATGCCAAGCTGGGCGCGGGCGCGGAAGTGAGCCGCAAGTTGATGAAGGAAGGCTATGCCGTGGGCAACCACAGTTTCAGCCACGCACAGTTGTCGAAGCAGACGGGCGACAAGCTGAAAGGCGAAATCCTCGGCACCGACACTTTATTGAAGGCCATCAGCCCCGAGCGGGCCGCGCTGTTCCGCTTTCCGTATGGCGCGCGCAACAGCGAAGGCATGGCCGCGCTGGCCGATGCCCATTTGAAATCCGTGATGTGGAATATCGATTCGCTGGACTGGGCCGACCCCGTGCCCAGCTCGATCACGAACCGCGTGCTGGCGTCCGTCGACAAGGCGGGGCGCGGCATCGTCCTGTTCCACGACATCCACGAACGCACGGTGAAAGCCTTGCCGGCCGTGCTCGACAAGCTGATCGCGGAAGGCTATCAATTTGCGGGCTGGGATGGCACCAGTTTCCAGGTGGCGAAAAGCACGGCGCCCGCGCCCGAGAAAGTGCCCGTCACCACGGGCTACGCCAATTCCTGGGCTGTCGTGATCGGCATCGACGATTACGCGAAATGGCCGAAATTGCAATATGCGGTGCGCGACGCGCAAGGCATCCGCGAAACCCTGATCGAAAAATTCGCGTTTGCGCCCGAGCGCGTCGTGACCCTGAAAAACGGCGAAGCGACGCGCAACAACATCCTGGCCGCCTTCCATGACAAGCTGGCCCATGGCGGCGTGCAAAAGAATGACCGTATCTTCGTCTTCTTCGCCGGCCACGGCGCCACGCGCAAGCTGAGCTCGGGGCGCGACCTCGGCTACATCGTGCCCGTCGATTCCGACCCGGCGCAGTTCGCCACGGATGCGATTCCGATGACGGAAATCCAGAATATCGCGGAGTCCTTGACGGCCAAGCATGCGTTCTTCGTCATGGACGCCTGCTACAGCGGCCTGGGCCTCACGCGCGGCGCCGGTTCCAGCTCTTTCTTGCGCGACAACGCCAAACGCATCGGCCGGCAAATGCTGACGGCCGGCGGCGGCGACCAGCTGGTGGCCGATGGCGGGCCGAACGGCCACTCCGTGTTTACATGGACCCTGCTGCAAGGCCTGGCGGGCAAGGGCGACCTGAACGGCGACGGCCTCATCACGGCCACGGAACTGGCGGCGTATGTGGCGCCGGCCGTCTCCAGCGTGTCGAACCAGACGCCCGCATTCGGCAGCTTGCCCGGATCGGAAGGGGGCGATTTCGTCTTCGAATTGCCGGGCGAGACGGAATTCCTCAGCCCGAACACGACGCAGCTGTCGACGGAAGCCATCGCCCTGAACAGCAAGCTCGACGCCAAACCGGCGGCGGCCAGCGTGACGGTGAAGGATTTGCAGGGCGGCGAGCAGAAGATCGTCACGCCGGGCGCCGTACCGACCTCCACGCGCCAGCTGGCGCAGCGGGCCAACGACCGCGGCTTGCAGCTGTACAAGGAGAAACAGTATGCGGCGGCGGAAGCGCAATTTACGGAAGCGCTGAAATTGCGTCCCGACTTCGCGCTGGCGGCCAACAACCTGGGCTTTGTCTTCTACAAGCAGGAAAAATACCGCGAAGCGGCCCGCTGGTTTGAAAACACGGTCAAGATGGACCCGTCGCGCGCCATCGCCTACCTGAACCTGGGCGACGCGTATGCCAAGGCCGGCGATGCGGCCAAGGCGAAAGCGGCCTATAAAACCTATCTGGAACTGGCGCCGACGGCCTCGACGGCGCCGGCCGTGCGGCAAAAGATGGACAAGCTGTAAGTTGGCGTCCAACTTGTCCACGGTCCACGTCTTCACCTGCAGCGGCCGCTTTGCCAGCTGGGAAGCGTTGCAGGCCTACCTGGCGCCCGCGTACACGGAAGATGGCGATGCCGTGCCGTCGCCATTCTTCCTGGAAACGGGCCTGACGCAGTATGAGCCGGCCTGCTTCGAGAGCGCACTGCTGGCCGCGCCCGCGCCGCTGGCAGAGTTGCTCGATGGCGTGTCGTATGCCGGCAGCTGGCTGGCGCAGGCGTGCGCGGACGCGCAGGGTGTGCTGGCCGATACGGCCGTCTGCGTGTTTGCGCCGAATCAACTGGCGCATCCGCACCGCAGCTCGCTGCACCACGTGGGCAGCTACGCCTGCGACGGCGGCTGAGCCTCATTTCCGCGTTGTTCATGTATGAGCTTGTTGACGCTGGCCAGCAGGCTGGTGCCCGAGGTGGTGATGAAACGGGCGCCCGCCGCCTGCGCTTCCGTGCCGTAACTGGCAACCGTATCCTTGCTGCAATACACGACGATGGGCAGTTCCGGCAAGGTCTGGCGTACCTCGCGCACCGTGCGCACGCCCGCATCCTTGACCCGGCGGCCGTTTTCCACCCTGGCCATGTCCGTGATGAATAGCGCGTAGTGTTTCTGTTGCAGCATGGCCAGCGCCTGCCGCGTCGACACGGCCTGGTCCACCTTGATGTTTTCCCGTTCCAGCTGCTCCATCAGCAAGGTATTGTTGCGCGGGTGGTCGTCCAGCCACAGTACGAGGCTGGACGGCTTTTGCGCCGTCGGCACGCCGGCCAGGGCCGCGACGGCGGCGCCCCCGTCGGGCGGATGGGCCAGCAGCAGCTGCGTGACGGCTTCCTGCATGTCGTCGAGCGACTTTTGCTGCAAGCGGCTCAGTTCCGTCACTTCGATTTCCTTGCCGCTTTCGAGGCGCACGGACTCGTTCTTGACGAGGCTGTCGGCGCGCTTGATCATGATGGACAGGTAAATGCGCGTGAGCAAATAGCCGATCAAAAAACCATGCACGGAAAAGAACAGCATGATGCCGCCGACGATGGCCATGGCCGTGGGCGTGTCTGTGGCCAGGCTGGGCGCGATGAAGGCGGCCATGCTGCGCGCGCTGCCGGGCAGGCTTTTGAGCTCGATCAAACCCACGCCGACGATGATTTTCGTCAGCCAGTCCGACACTTCCACCAGGTTCGAATTGATTTCCATGGGCGTGGGCGTGCCCAGGAACAGCGTGTTGCTGGGGGTGCCGGTTGCCGCGTCCGCGCTTGCCGGGGGAGGCTCGTCCGTGGAACGGCCCTTGCCATTAGCCTGCTCGTCGGGCGGGGCGGCGTTGACGGTACCCGAGGGCAGACTGCGCGGTATGCCGAATAAAAACCCCAGCAGCATGCCGCTGACGCAAAAGCCCAGGCTCCACAGCAGGGCCGGCACGGCGTGGTAGTAGGGCGGCAGCAGGGCGCCCGCCAGCACGGCCAGCAAGCCCGCCAGCAAGATGAACAGCAGGATGTAGGGCAGCACGTCGCGCTTGCGCACGGCCGCCGTGACGCTTTTGCTCGCCTTGCCGCTGCTGTCGCTCAGGTCCACGGTCGCTCCTTGAAAAATGCTGAATCCAGGCAGCCGATCTGCCGCGTATATATCCCGTAGGAGCCTGTACTGACATCATAAAAAGGGGAGGCGCGATGCGATTGATAAAACGCAAACAGCTGGCAGCTTGTGCCTTGTTGCTGGTGGCCGGCGCCGGCAAGGCGGCTGCGCCGGAGGCCGCATCGCCCACGGATGCGTCGCGCACCGTGCGCGTGACGGGCCACTACGACAACGCCGTCGGTACCTCGGACGCGGCCAGCCAGGGCGTCATCACCAATGAGCTGATCGTCAACCGGCCGGCTTTGCGCACGGGCGAATTGCTGGAATTCGTGCCGGGCCTGATCGTCACCCAGCACAGCGGCGACGGCAAGGCCAACCAGTATTTCCTGCGCGGCTTTAACCTCGACCATGGCACGGATTTCGCCACCTATGTGGACGGCATGCCCGTCAACATGCGCACGCATGCGCATGGCCAGGGCTATTCCGACCTCAATTTCCTCATTCCCGAGCTGGTGCAGCGCATCGATTACAAGAAGGGGCCGTATTTCGCCGGCGAAGGCGATTTCGCCTCGGCGGGCGCGGCGCGCATCCGCCTGGCCGACAAATTGCCGCAAGGCCAGGCCAGTGTGTCCGTGGGCCAGCACGGCTATGTGCGCGCCGTCGTGGCCGATTCCCTTGATGCAGGACCAGGCACCTTGCTGTATGGCCTGGAAGTGAACCGCAACAATGGCCCCTGGGACGTGCCGGAGCGCGTGCGCAAGGTCAGCGGCGTGCTGCGCTACAGCCAGGGCACGCCGGACGACGGCTTCAGCGTGACGGCCATGGCCTACAAGAACAGCTGGAACGCCACGGACCAGGTGCCGCTGCGCGCCGTGGAGTCTGGCCAGATCGGCCGTTTCGGCTCGCTGGCGCCCAGCGACGGGGGAGATACCTCGCGCGCCAGCCTGTCGTACGCGATGCGCCGGCGCACGGAAAACCACCTGTTCGAGTTTGACGCGTACCTGATCCGCTCGCAGCTGGAACTCAACAGCGATTTCACGTATTTCCTGGCGAATCCGGCCACCGGCGAC
This sequence comes from Janthinobacterium sp. BJB304, assembly GCF_002735765.1. Taxonomy (NCBI): domain Bacteria; kingdom Pseudomonadati; phylum Pseudomonadota; class Betaproteobacteria; order Burkholderiales; family Oxalobacteraceae; genus Janthinobacterium; species Janthinobacterium sp. BJB304. Next base: position 29,414 of record NZ_PDZN01000007.1, on the reverse strand, counting down.
CAGTTCCAGCAAAGCGAGCGGCGCACGGTGGCCGGTGTCAACACCAGCGAAAGCTGGAATACGCAGCTGTTCGGTCTTTCCCTGCGCAACAAGCTCGGCGTGCAGGCCCGTTATGACCGGGTGTCGCCCGTGGGCCTGTACAACACGGTGGACAGAGTGCGGCAAAGCACGGTGCGCGAAGACAATGTGCGCGAGGCCAGCATCGGCCTGTACGGCGAAAACACGACCCAGTGGCTGCCCTGGCTGCGTTTCGTGGCGGGCGTGCGCTACGACGCCTACCGTTTCAATGTGGCCAGCAGCATAGCCGGCAACAGCGGTAAGGCGCAGGACCACGTGGTGTCGCCGAAACTGTCCGTGATCCTGGGGCCGTGGCGCCAGACGGAGTTTTTCGTGAACTACGGCAAGGGTTTCCATAGCAACGATGCGCGGGGCACGACGCAGACGCGCTTGCCCGATGGCACGCCTTCGGCTGCCGTGACGCCCCTCGTGCCGACCAGGGGCCTGGAACTGGGCGCGCGCACCGAATGGCTGCCGGGCCTGCAAAGTTCGCTGGCCCTGTGGCGGCTCGATCTCGCGTCGGAACTGCTGTTCGTCGGCGACGCGGGCGAAACGCAGCCGAGCCGTGCCAGCCGCCGCCACGGCATCGAATGGAACAACCATTATGTTGCCGCGCCGTGGCTGCTGTTCGACCTGGACCTGGCCGCCTCGCGCTCGCGCTACACGCAAAACGATGCGGCCGGCAATTATATTCCTGGTTCGATCGACAGGGTCGCGTCGTTCGGCGTGACCGTGACGGACCGGGGCCCGTGGTCGGGCGCCTTGCAGCTGCGCTATTTCGGCCCCCGTCCCTTGATCGAAGACAATAGCGTGCGCTCGGCCTCGACCACCCTCGCGTATGCGCGCCTCGCTTACCAGCTCAACCGCAGGACGCGGCTGTCGCTCGACGTCTTCAATCTGTTGAATAAACGCGCCAGCGATATCGATTATTACTATGCGTCACGCCTGCCCGGCGAGGGGGCGGACGGCGTGAATGACCGGCATTTTCACCCCGTGGAACCGCGTTCCGCGCGCTTGACCTTGTCGTATGCGTTTTAATCGCCCGGCGCAAGAATGCAGGCGAAGCGATCCTCAAGCGCTGCTACCGCCACCGCCACGTTGAAAACGTCCTTTAATCGCGAGCAGAAGAAGGGCGGCGATGCCGACCGAACCTATGCTTTGAAGCAAGGAGAGGGCAAGCAGCGTGATGCTATTTGCGTTGATGAACGCATTGCTGGCAAAGATGGACAATGGACTGAGCGCGTTCTGCATGGCAATGGTCAATGCAGGATGCTCCGAAAAAATCTTGCTTTCTAAATTTTTGTTAATCAGGAAGCATTGCTTGTTATTGCAAAAAAATATTTCGAAAATATAAAATACACACCAGAAGGCGAAGTTCCATAGGATAAAGGATAGCAGGGCGCGCCAGATGGACGTGCCGAAGGCAGAAATCTGATCATAGAGCCATGATATGGCAATTTCGGCCATATCCATCTTGATATGCGAGTCGGAAGAGAGGGCGGCGCGGCGCCGTGAGCGTAATTCCTGGGCGAAAAATTCTGCTTCTTCGTGCTGCGCGCCAGCTTTTTTCATGGCGATACGCAAAGCCCGAAAGCGGCCGGGGGTGTCGTTCATGATCTGTTTATTTGTAATAAAAACTTCAGACCGTTTTTTATCCTTGGCCAAGCCATACTCAGTGTGTAAAAAAGTCGTTTCGCTGGGTGCCGAAACATCATGAAAGTCTGGCGGCAACTCAAATTTGCAATCGTCGAATGTTGCAATTAATTTTATTCTGGATTCACGAAATGAAATATCTTCCAGAATTGTTGCTCTGCGTATGTTTATTCCATCGGATATATTACAATTGATGATGTGTGCCCGTCGTATTCTTGCGCCATGAATTTCCAGAAATGCTATTTCCGATCTTTTTATTTCAATCAGATTAAAACTTCCTGAGGTTCTGAAAATTTCTTTGACGGAAAAATCAGTTGCATATATTGTTGCTGATGATTTCTGCAGGCTGATGTCGCCAGATCCCATGATGGTAGTTGCATTGAGAATAAATTCCACTCTCTTTGCGTATGACTCGAAGCGTATGTTCATGTGCTTGAAAATCGAGCGGGAAAAATCGAACTCGATGTAATACCAGCCAAAATCCGCCAGGATATTCTCTTCCATGCTGAAACTGTCGGGGATGTGCAAGCTTGTGCAATCAATCAGCAAGCCTCGCGGCGGGTTGACGCCGATATGAAGCAAGTCTTCCGCCGTAAATCCCCATTCGTCTTCATGCTGATGTGCCAACGATATTGATTCTTGAATGAAGGAAAGCAGCTCTGCTGCCATGACCATATGTAACAATGGCAGGCCATCGTGCCCTTCGCACGCAGAAAGGCGACCCGATGGAAAGGTTGATTCGCGTAGGGCCGCGAGTTCCCATTCGACTCGATCCATGAGATCAGCGTGATCCTGTGCATCGTTCATGTATTTGATACATCAATGGAAGTGAATGAATCAAGCTATCTTGCGCGCAGCGACTGGCTGTGTATTCAGTTATTCAATATCGCTTGATGGATTTCAAGAAGACGGTAAAGTGCGCGCACTTTACCGTGGCAAGTGATGTCGCTGCCATGGCAGCGCGGCCTCTGCTACACTACAAGCATGGTGCACGGCTGTGCGTGCTCATCACAAAAAGATTGAATGACAGATCATTTAGTACAAACCAGTAAATTCCTTTCCCTTATCCTGCGCCACGCGCCCGAAAAAATCGGCCTCGCACTCGATGCCCAGGGCTGGGCCGATATCGGCCAGCTGCTGGCGCACGCTGCCCAGCATGGGCGACATATTTCCCGCGAACAATTGGATGACGTGGTGGCGCGCGACAGCAAGACGCGCTACGCGATCAGCGATGACGGTTTGCGCATCCGCGCCAACCAGGGGCATTCCTTGGCCGCCGTCGATATCGCACTGCCGCCCGCCACGCCGCCCGCCATGCTGTACCACGGCACGGCCAGCCGCTTTGTCGAGGCGATCCGTGCCGCCGGTTTGCTGCCGGGAGCGCGCAAGCACGTGCATCTGTCAAGCAACCTCGAAACGGCCGTGGCCGTGGGCGCGCGCCATGGCAAGCCCGTCGTGCTGACCGTCGATGCGGCCGCCATGCAGGCGCAGGGCCGTGTGTTTTATCTGTCGGACAATGGCGTGTGGCTGGCGGATGTGGTGCCGGCAGGGTTTATCGGCTTCCCCTGAAGGGCGCTTCCACGCCCGAATAGGCGAGCACGGCATCGGGCAGGCGCGCGCCCCGGATGGCGATGGCGGCGATCGATTGATTCAGTTCGGTCAGTTCTGCCAGAGTAAAACGCACGCCCGCCGCGCCCAGGTTGTCTTCCAGGTGCGCCATCTGTGTCGTGCCTGGGATGGGCACGATCCATGGCCGCTGCGCCAGCAACCAGGCGAGGGCGATACGGGCCGGTGTCGTCTGCTTGCGCACCGCCCAGTTTTTCACCAATGCCACCAGCGCCAGGTTGTGCGGCAGGTTTTCCGCTGCAAAGCGTGATTCGACCTGGCGGATGTCGCCCTCGGCAAAACGGGTTTTCGCGTCGATGGCGCCAGCCAGGAAGCCCACGCCCAGCGGGCTCCACGGCACGAAGCCGATACCGAGTTCCTCGCACAGGGCCAGCACGCCGTCGTCCGGCCCGCGCCACAGCATCGAGTATTCGCTTTGCACGGCGGAAACGGGCAGGGCCGCATGGGCGCGCCGCAAGGTGTTCAAGCCCATCTCGGACAAGCCCCAGTGCAGCACTTTTCCTTCGCGCATCAGGTCCTGCACGGCGCCGGCCACGTCTTCGATCGGCACTTGCGGGTCCACGCGGTGCTGGTACAGCAAGTCGATGCGGTCCGTGCGCAGGCGTTGCAACATGCCGTCGACGACCAGCTTGACGTGCGCCGGACGGCTGTTGGTGCCGGGGCGGCGTTCGCCCGTCTGCTGGTCGATGTTCCAGCCGAACTTGGTGGCGATGGCGATGTCGTTGCGGAATGGCGCCACGCCTTCGCCCAGTATCCTCTCCACCTCGTGCGGGCCGTAGGCTTCGGCCGCATCATACAAGGTGACGCCCTGCTCGTAAGCCGTGCGAATGATGCGATGCATTTCGGGACGGCTGGGTATTGTCGTCTGGTAAGTGCGGCTCATGTTTTGCACGCCCAGGCCGATGCTCGATACTTCCAGCTGGCCCAGCTTGCGGCGGCCCTCCACCGTAGCGCGCACCGTCTGGCTCTGTGCCGAGCTGATCAATGGCATGGCGGTCAGGCTGCCCGCCGCCAGCAGGAAACCGCGGCGGCCCGTGCTTGTATCTTTTGTTGGCATGTGTGTTTTCCCTTAAATATCAAGCTTGCGTTCGGCCATCCATTTGACGATGGCGGGATCGCGGTGCGAGAAGAAGCTGCTGACGCCCGTTTCAAGCTTGGCGATGGCGGCCATGTCACCCTCGTCGAGGTCGAAGTCAAAGATGGCCAGGTTTTCCGCCATGCGTTCGCGGCGCACCGTCTTGGCCAGCACGGCAATGCCCCGGTGCGTGAGCCAGCGCAGGACGACCTGGCCCACGGACTTGCCGTGTCTGGCGGCGATGCCCAGCAGCAACTCGTTCGTGAATAGATGGTTGCGGCCTTCGGCGAACGGCGCCCACGCTTGTGGCTGCACGCCGTGCTCGAGCATGAAGGCCACGCTGTCGGCCTGCTGGTGGAAAGGGTTGACTTCGATCTGGTTGACGGCGGGCGCGATGTCGTTGAAGGCGATGAGGTCCATCAGGCGGTCGGGCTGGAAATTGCTCACGCCGATGGCGCGCAGCTTGCCGCCGCGATACGCATCCTGCATGGCGCGCCACGATCCGTGCACGTCGCCAAATGGCTGGTGGATGAGGAATAAATCGAGGTAATCGAGCTGCAAGCGCCGCAGCGACTGCTCGATGGCGTCGCGCGTGCGCTCGTAGCCCGTGTCCTGCACCCACAGCTTGCTGGTGACGAACAGCTGTTCGCGCGCCACGCCGCCATGCTTGATGCCCTGGCCGACGGCCGCTTCGTTAAGATAGGACGCGGCCGTGTCGATCAGGCGGTAGCCGGCGCCAATGGCGTCGATCACGGCGCGTTCGCACTCGGCCGGGTCGGGAATCTGGAAGACGCCGTAGCCGGCGACGGGCATGCTGATGCCGTTGTTCAGGGTGACGCGATGCATGGCTGGCTCCTTCGGTAATTGACAGGAGCTACTTTACGGCGTCACCCACTCCTTGATAAGCCGTTGTAATCGGCATGGTCTTATAAGTCATGCTAATGAATCTTGGCCTTGCCCTGGCGCTTGCGCCGCCAGATCAGCACGCCCGTCACGCTCAGGCCCGCCACCAGCATCCCCATGGCGCAAATGAACAGTTTGAAGGGCCAGCCCCACATCGAGGCCATGTGCAGGGCGCTGATCCAGCTGCGGATGGTGTCGCCGCTGGCCGCGCCCGTGGGCAGCCAGGCGGCCAGCTGCCGGCCGCTGGCCGCGTCGAAAAAGACGGTGGTCAGGCCCTTGTGGGCGCGCACGTCGCGGCTGCTGCGCACGCTGTAGCTGTAGACGCCCAGCGCGCGCTCGTAGGCCAGCGCGTTTTCCTCGAGGATGGCAAAGTGCCCGCTGCGCGCCAGCTGCGCCATCAGGCTGCGGCCCTGCGCGCGGGCCGCTGGCCAGTCCAGCCGTGGCCCCGGCGACGGCGTGTGCCGCGCCACCACTTCCTCGGCTGGCTGATGGGGGAACAGCGGATGCATCACGGCCGCATACGCGCCGTACAGATTGAAGGCGACACCGCTCCAGGCGAAGACCAGCAGCATGGCCCACAGCCACAGGCCGCCCGCGCGGTGCAGGTCGAACACCAGTTTATAAGTGCCGCCATGGCGGCGCAGCAGCCACGACGGGCGCCAGCGCAGCAGCCACGGCTTGCTGCCCGGCGAGCGTTTTTTCAGGCGTGCGGGGAAGGTCAGGGCGGCGCCGATGAAGCAGTCGATGGTCCAGACGATGGCGATCAGGCCGAAAATCAGCAAGCCCGTGTCGCCCAGCGCCAGCGCGTAATGCAGGCGCTCGATGAAGGGCAGCAGGTTGATGGCGCCCTGGCCGATCTCGCCCCATTTTCGCTGGCCCAGTAGCGCCCCCGTGTACGGATCGACAAACACTTCGTCGCTGGCCAGCGGCGCGGCGTCCGCCGTCGGGCGCAGGTAGAACTGCATGCTGTAGCCGGGCGGCGCCGACAGCGGTGCGTAGCTGAGCTGCGCTTGCGGGAAGCGCGCGGCGACCGACTCGCGCAGCTGCAGGGCGTCGAGCGGCGCGGCGCCCGGCGTTGGCGGCGCCGCGCGGAAGACGGCAGGCAGCAGGGCCGCCTCCAGTTCCTCCTTCCACGCGAGCGCGCTGCCCGTGACGCCGGCCACGATGAGGAAGCCGGCCATCAGCAGGCCGGCATAGCGGTGCAGCGCCGCCAATGCAGGGCGCATTTGCAGCGATGGCATCAAAAGCGGTACATGGCGCTGACGTTGGCCGTGCGTTCGGCATTGCGGTAGCACAGATTGGGCAGGTAGCCGCAGTCATACAGGGTCTGCTTGTTGAGTACATTGTTGACGTTGAGGGCAAACTGCCACGGTCCGCGCGATACGCCCAGCGCCGCATCCCACTGCGTGATGCCGCCATTGCGGATATTCAGGTTCTCGCCGTCGGAGTTCGAGCGCATGGCGCCGAGAAAGCGCATGCCCAGCGCCGCATACGCGGGCAGCGCCGTGCCCAGGTTGAACGCTTGGCGGGCCCAGGCCGAGGCGCTGTGGCGCGGCGCGCCCGCTTGCTGCAAGCCCAGGTCGCCGTTATTGCTCTTCCTGACTTCCGTATCGAGGTAGGTGTATTGCGCGATCAGGCTCAGGCGGCTGGCAAACTCCGTGCGCGCTTCCAGTTCCAGGCCGCGCGAGCCCACCTGGCCCGTTTGCTGCAGGCGGCCCGGATTGCCGATGTCGGAGGTGGTGACGTTGTCGCGCACCAGGTCGAAGACGGCCGCCGTATAGCTGGCGCGCTGGCCCACGGGTTCGTAGCGCACGCCGGCCTCGAACTGCTTGCCGCGCGATGGCTTCAGGGCGTTGCCGTTGGCCGTGATGCCCAGTTCGGGCGAGAACGAAGTGGCGTAGCTGACGTACGGCGCCCAGCCGCCATCGAGCAGGTAGACGGCGCCCACGCGGCCCGTGGTGGCCGATGGCGACTGGTGGAAGTCGGGTTTGACTGCGCCGCTATGGAGGTCGGTGACGTCGCGCGACTGCGTGGCCTTGTCGTGGCGCAGGCCGGCCGTCACGACCCAGCGGTCCCATTTCAATTGATCCTGCGCATACAGGCCCAGCTGGCGCGACGGCGCTTCAGCGCGCGTGGGCGCCTTGGCGGGAAGCAGCGGCTGCTTGCCGTACACGGGCTGGTACAGGTCGATCGGCGCGATAAAGCCTTTTTGATGGCGGTAGTCGTCCGTGTTGCGGATGTTCGCGTAATCGACGCCCAGCAGCACCTGGTGCGCCAGGCCGCCGGCGGCAAACCGCGCCTGCAGCTGGGTGTCGGCGAACAGACTTTTCGACGCCGTATCGACGGGCATGAAATAGCGCTCCACCGTACCATCGTCGTTCAGGCCCAGGGGGAACATGTCCGTGCGGTCGTTGTTCAGGCGCGTGTAGCGCAGGTTCTGGCGCAGCGACCAGGTGTCGTTGAAGCTGTGCTCGAACTCGTAGCCCAGCATGGTATTGCGGCGCTTGAAGCGGTTATCGTCGCCCATCAGGTTGACTTTCGGATCGACCTGGCCGCGCGGGCCAGGCAGCAGCAGCTGGTTGGGAAAAGCGTACTGCTGGTTGTCCTGCTCGTAGCGGGCCAGCAAAGTCAGGCGCGTGGCCGGTCCCGCCTGCCACGTGAGCGAGGGGGCGAAGTACAGGCGGTTGTCGCGGTCGCGCTCCAGCCGCGTATGGGCTTCGCGGCCCAGCATGACGACCCGATACGTCCAGGCGCCTGGCGCGTCGAGCGCGCCGCCCACGTCGGCTTTCAGCTGGCGGCGCTGGTAGCTGCCGTACTCAATCCCCACTTCGCGCACGGCATCCGCGCTGGGGCGCTTGCTGACGGCGTTGACCATGCCGCCGGGCGGAATCTGCCCGTACAGCACGGAAGCGGGGCCGCGCAGCACTTCCAGGCGTTCCAGGCCATACGGCTCGATCGAGGCGCCAAAGGTGCGGCCCGAATTGCGCAAGCCATCCTGCATGATGCCGTTCGTCTCGATGGTGAAGCCGCGCAGCAGCGAGGAATCGTCGCTGCCCAGCGGGCGCTGGTTCGGCGTCACGCCGGCCGTGTAGCGCAGGGTTTCGTCGAGCGACTCGGCATTGCGGTCGCTGATTTCATCGGCCGTGACTACCGAGACGGATTGCGGGTTCTCGTTCAGGGCCGTGTCGGTCTTGGTGGACGAGGCGGCGCGCCGCGCCACGCCACATAGCCGCGCACGGGGCCCGTGGCCGTTTCGCGTTCGCTGCTCGCATTGATGGTGATCGCGGGCAGGGTGGCGCTGGCCTGGGCCGGCGCTGGCGTCTGTGCCGCGGAGGCGTCCGCGCGCAGCGCATACGCGCCATGCGCGCCCGCCACCAGGCGCAGGCCCTGGCCGCGCAGCAGTTCCTCGAAGCCCTGGCGCACCGTGTAGCTGCCCGTCAGGCCGCCGCTGCGCTTGCCCTGCAGGAGCGCCGCATCGGCCGACAGTTCCACCCCGGCCGTGCTGGCGAAACTGGTCAGCGCACGTTCCAGCGGTCCGGCGGGAATGGCGTACTGGCGCTGCGCCTGCGTGTTGCCTGCCGCCTGGGCGTGGGCGGCTGGTGCCGTGACGGCCAGGGCGCCCACGGCGGCACCAGCGAGGAACAGGGCCTGAATGGCGGCGGCGAGGGGAAACGGGCGCAGCTTGTGTGCGGGAGCGGTCAGGCGAGCAGGCATGGTGCAAATCCTTGGAAAGTGGCGGGAAAAAATTCGTTCTTCCCGTATTCCGAACGAAAAGCCAAAACCCTCAACGTTTTTTCATTTTTTTTGCAGGTATTTTTCAGGACGCCTGGCGCGGCCCCACGCTGACCCAGTAGCGTGTGCGGTAGTGCAATTGCACGGGCAGGCTCAGGGCCAGGTTGGCCAGCGAGCGGTCCGTGTCGCGCAGCGTATACACGCCCGTCACGCGCAGGCCGGCGATGGATTCGTCGCAGCGCAACACGCCGTGGCGGTAGCGGCCCAGCTCGGCCAGCAAGTCATCGAGGCGCATGCGTTCGGCCACCAGGCTGCCCTGCGCCCAGGCGGCGGCGCTGTCTTCCACGCTCGCCACGTCCTGTACGTCCTGCCGCGTGTAGTCGGCGCGCTGGCCCGCCTGCAGATGCAGGGATTCCGCCCCGGCGCGGGCCGGCTGCAAGGCCACGGCGCCCTGGAAGACGGCGACCTGGCTGACGCCATCGTCGAGCCGCACGGAGAAGCGCGTACCGAGCGCCGTGGCCGTGCCCTGCGGCGTTGCCACCAGCAGCGGGCGGTAGACTGCCGCGTTTTCATGCGCGCTGGTGACGAGGATGGCGCCCGCGCGCAGCACGATGCGCCGTTCGCCGGCGTCGTAGCGCACGTCGATGGCGCTGGCCGTGTCGAGCACCACCTGCGTGCCGTCGGCCAGCACGATGGCGCGCGTCTCGCCCACGGCAGTGCGGTAGTCGCTGCCCATGCCCATGCCCATGCCCGTGCCTTGCCACAGGCCGGACTCGTGCGCCAGCAGGGCCGTGCCGCCGCCCGCCGCGATCAGACCCAGCAGCTGCAAGGCGCGCCGGCGCCCGGTGGCACGGCGCTGGACCGGCGCCAGCGCGCCGCGCGCGACCTCGCGCGGCAAAGCGTCGAATTGCCGGGCGAAGCGCTGCAGCCGGGCCCAGGCCCGCTCGTGCTCGGGGTGGGCGGCGCGCCAGGCGGCGCAGGCATCCGCGTCGGCCACGCTGGCGTCTTCCGCCCACAGCCGCGCCATCCACTCGGCGGCGCGCTGCAGCGCGGCGGGGGCGATGGGTGCGCCGTCCGGTTGGGAACTCATACGCATTGCGCCGCGCAGCAGGCCAGCAGGGCGCGGGCGATGTATTTTTCCACGGACGAGACGGATACGCCCAGGCGCGCGGCGATGTCGGCATACGCCATGCCTTCGAGCTTGCACAGCAAAAAGGCGTCGCGCACCTTGGCTGGCAGGCTGGCGAGGATGGCGTCGATTTCCAGCAGTGTCTCGACGATCAGCGCGCGCATTTCCGGCGTCGGGACGGTCGCTTCCGGCTGCGCGGCGATGGCGTCCGCATAGGCGGCCTCGATATGCCGACGGCGGAACAGGTCCACCACCAGGCCGTTGGCGATCTGCGCCAGATGCTGGCGCGATTCTTCCGGCTGGGGCGCGCGGCCCCGCGCGAGGATGCGCAGATACGTGTCGTGCGCCAGGTCGGCCGCATCGAAGGCGTTGCCCAGCTTGCGGCGCAGCCAGCCCTGCAGCCAGCCGTGATGGTCGCTGTACAGGATTTCGATTTGATGGTGCAGTTCCAGTTCCGGGCGTAGCATGCAACCTTTCCATGCCACGGTCCACAGGACAGACAGGCCTTGATGCGATTGAGAATTGTTCGTATTGTAGCCCGATTGCCGCGACTTGTGGCCCGGCAGTGGCGGGCCAGCAACGCTAGCGAGCCGGCATCAGGCCGGGATCAGCCTGATATCGGCCACCCGCTCGACCAGCCACACGCACGCCACCAGGGCAATCACCAGCGATCCCACGGTCAGCACCTGCCGGTACAGCCAGGTCTTGCGCAGCAGCCAGGCGAGGGGCAAGAAGGCGGCGACGATGGCCAGCTGGCCGATTTCCACGCCCACGTTGAAGCCCAGCAGGCTGGCCAGCAGCGAGCCTTGGGGCAAGCCCAGGTCGCGCAGCACGCTGGCAAAGCCGAAGCCGTGGATCAGGCCAAAGGCGAAGGCGGCCACGGGGCGCTTGCCGCGGAACAGCGGCAGCAGGTTGTTCAGCGCGGCCAGAATGACGGAAGCGGCAATCGCCGACTCCACCCAGCGCGAAGGCAGCGATACGAGCGACAGACTGGCCAGGCTCAGGGTGATGGAATGGGCGAGCGTGAACGCCGTGACGACTTTCAGCACGTCAAGGAAGGCCGCCTTCAGACCCTGCTGCTGTTCGCGCAAGCCCGGCAGCAGCACGGCCGGCAGCAGCAGCGACAGCAAAAACAGGATATGGTCGTAGCCGATCCAGATATGCCAGATGCCGTGTCTGACGTAGGCGCCGAACTGCGCCAGGCGGTCGGGCGCGGCCAGCGAAATGGTCTGGCGTGGGCTGTCCGGGTCGAAGATGGCCGTTTGCGTGGCGCCGCCGCTATCGATCTTGAGCAGCCCCTTGTGCTGCGGGTCGAGGTCGGCGAACAGCGTATAGCCAATGGTGAGACTGGCTGGCGCAGCGCCGCCCGGGCAAGTGGCCTGGAAGCGCAGCACGTTGTAGGCGCCGTCCGTGTGGTTGTCGATCAGCTGCCCGGCGGCTTGCAGGGGGCAGGCGCCCCGGTCGCTGGCCACCTGCAGGCGCTGCAGCGCGTAGGCGGCAATGGCCGCATGGCGCGCGCGGATTTCATCCCAGGTCAGGGCGCCGTCGCCGTTGCCATCGAGGCCGATGGCAAAATCGAGGTCGCGCAGGGCAATATCCCATTGCCCCTCGATCTGCTGGCCGTGCACGGCCAGGCTCAGATAGCTGTCGCTGGGCTTGTGCGCCTGCGCGGGGGCCAGCCATGCGCTCAGGAGCAGGATGAACAGGCAGCGCTTTACAGCACACCTCATAGTAGCCCCGCTTTCCTGATAATACTGACTTTTTGCCCATCCTGCGGGCCCAGCTGCCTGGCAAGCCGCTGCAGAGTCACGTCTTCCACGCCGTTGGCGGCGATCCAGGCCAGCACCGGCTGCGCGGCGCCGTCATTGCGCGCGGCCAGGGCCGCTTCGAGCACGATGCGCATGTCGGGTACTTCCTTCTGGATGGCCCAGTTTGTCTGCGCCAGTTGCAGCGCGGACGGCACATCCTGTTGCAAGAACAGGGCGAAACGGGCTTGCTCGCGCTGGTGCACGGTATCGCCCCGCTGCATGGCCGCATTGAAGCGGGCCGCCAGCTCGGCCTTGGCCGCCTGGAATGCCGTCTGCCGGCCGGGCAGCGATTGCAGGGCCAGCGCATAACGCAGCAGCAGGGCGTCGATGCGCTGCTGGTCTTTGAGTAACTTGACGACGTCCTGCGGACGCTGCCGGTCGAGCAGGAAATCCGCGTAGGCGCCCAGCAGATAGCTGTCGCGCGGCTGCTGCGCCAGTGCCTTGGTGTAGCGCGCCTCGGCCAGCGTTGAATCTCCGCGCCGCGTGGCCATTTCCGCCAGCAGGGTGGCGGCCCAGCTTTCCAGCTCGGGCGCCGCGCCGGCGCTCCTTTGCAAGGTCAGGTCCAGCAAGCGCTCGCTGGCGGCGGCGCGACCCGTGACGCTGGCGATATTGGCAAGGCAGGTGACGGTGACCAGCTGCGTGGAAAGCGCTGACAGGCGCGCGCAGGCCGCCGTGGCTTGCTTGTAGTCGCCCTGCACGGTCAGGACGGTGGCGCGCGTCAGCCAGGCCTGGGCGTTGTGCGGCTGCTGCGCGATGACGGCGTCGAGGTCTTGCAGGGCGAGACCGAACTTGTGGGTGCTTTGCAATATGGTAGCGCGCAGCAGGCGCACGGGCAGGGGCGGTGCCGCCTGCCGCCACCAGGGCGCCAAGGCCGCCTGCGCGTAACCGAGGTAGCGCGGGTCCGTTTCGCTGCGCGCCAGGGCGATGTAGCGCTGCGCCAGGCTTGCCGCCAGGGGCATGTCTTGCGGCGTGGCATTCAATTGCTGGCGCAGGCCGCGCAGCTCGCTCTGCGTGGCGTCGGCGCGGCGCGGCAGCTGTTCGATGACGGCGCCGCCATCTTTCGGCGTGTAGGGCGCGGCTTGGGCCAGCAGGGGCAGGCAGGCGCACAGCAGGGAAATCGGTGTTTTCATCATGGATGCCATCAACAGTCATTGATGCGGGCACCGGAGAGCGGACTCCCCGGCGCCCGCAAGGGCCTTACAGCGGCACCGCTTCCGTGTCTTCCGGCGACGTCGCCATGATGGCGTCGATGGCGATGTCTTCCTTGTCATCGCCGGTGTTCGCGATGACGTTGCTGACGGCCGTATAGAAGGCGTCGAGCATGGTCACGGGGGGCGGCGTGGTGCCGCCGCTGCCGTTATCGCCGCCGCCACCGCAGCCTGCCAGCAGGGCCGTGAGCGCCAGGGCGCTGAGTGCATGGAGCTTTTTCATCGCATTCTCCTCGTTGGCTTACATCTGCGGCGAACCGGCGATGGGGTTTTTCAGGTAGGGAAAGCCTGCCGTGAAGTAGGTTTCATCGAGGAAGGCGCCGTCCGTGAAGTGCAGGCCGCCAGCGGGCGCGTCGGCCGGAGCGCAGCCGATGTTCAAGGTGCACAGCTTGCCCATGGCCACGCGCAGCACCACGTCGACCACGTCGTCGCCGGGACGGCGTCCGTTCGGGAAGCCTGCGTTGTCGCCATCGATCACGCCCAGGCGTTTTTGCGATCCTACGGCGGTGGGTGCGATCGAGGTGTTCAGGCGCAGCATTTCCGATGCCGTCACGGTGACGGGCTGGTTCACGCCCTTGATGCCCGTCAAGAAGGTGGCCACGAGGTCGTTGCGGGGGAAGTTGGTGGGCGCCTTGGCGCCTGCCGAGCCGAACAGCACTTCCACCAGGGCGGGCACGGTGGGATTTTTCACGTAGTCGGCAAATTGCGCATCGCCCGACGGCTTGCTGGCGTTGAAGCGGTCCTTGTCCTTCAGGCCGATCACCACTTCATTTACCAGCGGCATGCCTAGCCGCGACACTTGCACCCAGGCGCCGCCTTCCTTCGACGCCGGAATGGCGCCCGGTGCCGGGTTCAGCAGGCGTCCCTGGCGCAGGCTGGCCGTGGTCCAGCCGCCGATGACGGGCTCCAGGCCCGCCGTCAGGCAGGCGGTCGGCACTTCCATTTCGAGGGCCGTGACGTTCTTGCGCGCCAGGTCGTCCCTGGCGGCGGACTCCGCATTCGCGGCAAATTCCGTGGCGGGCGCCTTGATGTTAATCAAATCGAACGTTTCTCCCAGGTTGACCACAAACGGGTCCTTGCGCTGGCCGACGAACAGGCGCGCCGGCGTGGCGCAGCCGGGGATGTTGACCGTGTAGACGTGCTGCGCGGCATACGCGGCATAGTTGGGGATGGACTTGTTGCCGATATTGTCGACGGGCTTGTCGAACACGCTGCCGCCGCCGCTGGCATTGGTGACGCTGCTGCGCGTGCCGCTGCGGCGGTCGCCCCGCACCACCGTCACGCTGTAGGTTTCGCGCACGTTCAGGCCCGGCGGGTTGACGGAATCGATGGCGCCGCCGTTGATGACGAGCGGAATCGAGACTTTCTTGCCGCCGACGGTGAACTGGTCATCCTTGATGGTGTTGGTGAAGCGGAACTGGAAGGTGAGGTCTTCCTTGCCGTCGCCATTGTTGTCGATATGGATTTCGTACAAGGCGTTCGGGTCCATGGCGAAGTAATTCGGACCGCCGTAGGCGTCCTGCAGGGGAATATAGTCGGCCACCAGGGTAGTGTAGGCGCCGCGGCCCGCTTCATAGCTGCGGAACATGTAAAAGTCGGTGGCGTCGACTTTGGGGTTTTGCGTGATGAACGGCGCTTCGCGGTGGCTGGAAGCGTAGGCGGCTGGCGCGATGGCCAAAGTGAAGGAAACGGCGAGAAGGTTGCCCAGGAGGGCGGCGCCCAGTGCGGTTTTCGAGTGTGACAATGACATTTCGATTCTCCCGATGTTGTGTTTGCGTTGACAGGCAAGTCCAAGAAACTGCAGGCTGCCTGGCTTATACGCACGGGGGAAGAAAACGGATTCACTGCTTCGAAAAGGATGTCATTCGCTTACCAGGCCAGTACCTTCGGGCCGATGGCCGCGCCGATGGCGGTCGGTACCAGCATGCCCAGCACGTACCAGAAGCCGACGAAGCTGGCCGCCAGCTCCGGGCAGTGCAGGCAATATACGAGGGCAGCCATGGCGCCGGCGGCAAACCCGGCCGCCGCGCCGGCCAGGCGCAGGCGCGTGGGCGCCAGCTGGCGCATCAGGCGCAGCACGGCGGCCAGGATGGGCAGCGAGAGCATGGCGATCAGCAGGGGGCAGCTGCGCCAGGTGGCGCCCCAGAACAGCTCGGCGCGCTGTTCTGGCGGCGCTTCCTGCACGATGATGGCGCCCAGCGCCCACATCAGCAGCACGGGCATGGCGAGCAGCAGGGGCAGGGCGCGGGTAGCGGCGCCCGGCAGGCACAGGCGGCGGCTGACGTGCCAGGCCGCCAGGCACAGGCACACGACAAAGCCCACCTTGATCCAGAAGTCGGGCAGCAAGGCCAGCTGTTCCAGGTTGGGCCGCACGCCCAGCAGCATGGCCATCAGGGCCACGCTGGCCAGCAGGCCGGCGCCCAAAGTGCCTGCGGCGCGCCAGTGCGTGCCGGGCGGCGCCGCGGCGGCCACGTCGGGGCCGCTGGCCAGCATGGCGATCAAGTCATCGGTTTTCATGGTGCGCTTCCTTCTATCCTTAAATGGGCCGCCAGTGCTTTCAAGCCGCGGTGCACGGCCACCTTGACGCTGGCTTCCGAAATGTCCATGGCCGCCGCCGTGTCGCGCACGGACCAGCCGTCGAGCTTGGTATGCACGATGGCGTCGCGCTGCTGCGCCGGCAAGGTGGCCAGCAGCTTGCCCAGGTCGCGGCTGGCCTCGGCCGCCTCGGCATCGGCGCTGGAAAACAGTTCCTGCGCGCTATCTTCTTCGTCATACGGCAAGTGCTGCGCCTCGCGCCGCCCGTGCCGGCGCAGCCAGTCGATCATCTTGTAGCGGGCGATCGCATGGATCCACGACGTCAGCGGCACGCCCGTGTCATACGTCAAGCGCTGGTTGTGGATGGCCAATAAACATTCCTGCACCAGGTCTTCCACCTCGTCCGGCCAGCGCTGCAGGCGGCGCCGGAAAAACGCGCGCAAATGGGCGCTGCTTGCCTGCAAGAAACTTCGATACGCCGCCGCATCGCCATCGAGGCCGCGCAGCATCAAGCCATGCAGCCGCAATTCCGTGCCGTGCAACTGCTCGCTTACTGGTATTCGTTGCATGCAGGCCTTTGGTGACAGGCGTTGAGAAAAATAAATCTTAAATTATTTGAGGGGGGCTGTAACCAATCCGCATGGTGCGGCGAATTGACAGGCAAGCACGCTTCTTATTTTTAATATACCGGCTAACGACCATGGACATCAAGCACCGTCTTGCAACACTACTTTTACCCTTGCTGAGCATGGCTGTGGTAGCGCCGGCCGCCGCGCAGATGGCTTCCAGCCGGCGCTGCGAAGTCAAAAGCGGTGCGCAGACGGCGGCGCTGGTGGAACTCTACAGCAGCGAAGGCTGCTCCAGCTGCCCGCCCGCCGACCGGCGTCTGAACGCCTTGCGCAAGGAAGCGGGGACGGCCAGCCTGATCGTGCCGCTGGCCCTGCACGTCACGTACTGGGACCAGATCGGCTGGACGGACCCGCTGGCGCAGGCGCAATTCGATGCGCGCCAGGCCGAGCTGCTGCGCCACCAGCCGCGCCATGTGGCCTATACGCCGCAGTTCTTTGTCGGCGGCACGGAATTGCGCGGCTGGGATACGCAGCTGCCGGCCGCCATCCGACGCATCAACGCGACCGCCGCGCCCGTCGCTATCCGCCTGTCCGCCGCGCCGGCGCCGGGTGGAAAATTAACGCTGGAAGCCGATGCCAGTGCGCCGGACGCGCGGACGGGTGGCCAGCTATACGTCGCCATCAGCGAAAGCGGCATCGTCTCGACCGTGTTGCGCGGCGAAAACCGGGGCGCCACCCTGCATCACGATGCGGCCGTGCGCCTGTGGCTGGGGCCAGTTGCGCTGGCGCAAGGCCGCGCCCGGCTGCGCCGCGAAGTCAGCCTGCCCGCCAGCTGGCGCCCCGAGCAGCTGCAAGTGGTCGCCTTCGTGCAGCGGGCCGACAGCAGCGCCATCCTGCAAGCCGTCAGTACGGCATCCTGCGCGAAAGGGGTGATGTGATGAACGGACAAGCGAGCGTGATCCACCCCGCCTGGCTGCGCGTGACGCACTGGCTCAATGCCGTGGCCGTCGTGGTGCTGGCCACCAGCGGCTGGCGCATCTACAACGCGGCGCCATTCTTCCCGTTTGAGCTGCCGCGCGCGCTGACCCTGGGCGGCTGGCTGGGCGGCGCCCTGCAATGGCATTTCGCCGCCATGTGGCTGCTGGTGGGCAATGGCTTGCTGTATCTGGTCATCAATATTGTTTCGGGACGGCTGCGGCGCCAGTTCTTTCCCCTGTCGCCGCGAGCGCTGCTGGCCGATTTCGTCGCCGCGCTGAAGGGCAAGCTGGCCCATGCGGACCCGCGCCGCTACAACATGGTGCAGCGCGCCGCCTACCTGTTCGTCATGCTCGATTGCATCGTGCTGGTGCTGTCCGGCCTGGTGCTGTGGAAATCCGTGCAGTTTCCCCTCTTGCGCGAACTGCTGGGCGGCTACGAGAGCGCGCGCAGGGTTCACTTCATCGCCATGGCGCTGCTGACGGGCTTTGTGGGCGTGCACCTGCTGATGGTGGCGCTGGTGCCGCGCACCCTGGTCGCCATGCTGCGCGGCCGCTAAGGAGATGAGCATGAAAAAATCCATCCTCGTGCAAGAACAGGGCCAGGCCATGCTGGCCGACGCCTTGCGCCAGATCAAACAGCCGTCGCGCCGCCTGTTTTTGCAGCGCAGCCTGACCCTGGGCGGCCTGTCCTTGCTGACGGGTTGCAACGCCAGCGACCCGTCCAGCATCGAGACAGCCTTGATGGCCGTGTCGCGCATGAACGACCGGGTGCAGGGCTGGCTGTTCGACCCCAACAAACTGGCGCCCACGTATCCGGACTCCATGATCACGCGGCCGTTTCCCTTCAACGCGTATTACGGCGAGGATGAGCTGGAACAGGTCGATGGCGACGCCTGGCGCCTGGAACTGAGCGGCTTGATCGCCGACAAGAGGCCGTGGACCCTGCCGCAGCTGCGCGCCCTGCCGCAGGAAACGCAGGTGACGCGCCATATCTGCGTGGAAGGCTGGAGCGCCATCGGCAAGTGGGGCGGCGTGCCGTTTTCCCACTTCCTCAAGCGGGTGGGCGCCGACACGACGGCCAGATACATCGGCTTCCAGTGCGCCGACGATTATTTTACGAGCATCGACATGGCCACGGCCCTGCATCCGCAAACCATCATGGCCCTCACGTACGACGGCCAGGAATTGCCGCCCAAATACGGCTACCCGATGAAATTGCGCATGCCGACCAAGCTGGGCTACAAGAACCCCAAGCACATCCAGGCCATTTTTGTCACGAATACCTACCCGGGAGGGTATTGGGAGAATCAGGGCTACAACTGGTTCGGCGGTTCCTAGGAAGGCCGGGGGAGCCGGCCAGGGCGGCGTTGCATTGCCTTGTCGTACTAGTCGTACTGCCTGCGGCAATGCGCCTGGCCCTGACCACCTCCCGGCCTTCCTTATGTTCAGCAGCAAGCAGCACCCTGTAGCACAGCAATAGTTTTACCACCGGGCAATCTCGCCCATCCAATACTGAGACAAGGACATATCATGAAAACCACCATTACCACCTTCGCCGCCATCATCGCTTCCGCCATCCTCATGTCGGGCGCCGCGTTTGCCCAGGACGCCATGCAGAAAGACGCGATGGCCAAGCCTGCCTCGGCCGACGCCATGCACAAGGATGCGATGGACAAGGACGGCATGCACAAGCCGATGGCCAAGAAACACATGAAAAAGGATCACATGGCCAAGGATGGCATGGCAAAAGATGTCATGGGGAAAGACGGCATGAAAAAGGATGAGATGAAAAAGGATGAAATGAAAAAGGATGGCATGGCCAAGGATGCGATGGCCAAGTAGTGCAGGGGCCTGGCGCCGTCAACGCGATGGCGCCGGGCCGCGAGCGTCTTCCTGCGTTCACCCATGCTGCCGCATGATGCGAAGTTGCCAATTGGTGTAAGCTGGATGCCTCCTGATTTCCCGCATGCACAGTCATGACCGAACCGTCCGTTGCCACGCTGTCCCCCGAAGCACATCCTTCCGATAAATCGATCCGCCGCCGCTCGCTGTTTGCCGCCTGCAGTGCGCATGCCGTGCATGATGGCTTGACGGATGTCATCTATGTGCTGCTGCCCATCTGGCAGGCGCAGTTTGCCATCAGCTACGCCATGGTTGGCCTGTTGCGCGGTTCCTACTCGGGCATGATGGCCGGTTTCCAGCTGCTGGCCAGCCGGCTGGCGAAGCGCTGGGGACGCGAGCGCATGCTGGTGGGCGGCACGGCGCTGGCCGGCATCGCCTACCTGATCGCGGGGCAGGCGGGCGGCCTGGCCGTGCTGCTGATCGCCTTGCTGCTGGGCGGCCTGGGCGCCAGCACCCAGCATCCGCTGGCCTCGTCCATCGTCACGGACACGCACGAGGCGGGCGGCGGCGTGAAGGAAGCGTTGTCGCACTACAATTTTGCGGGCGATATCGGCAAGACCCTGATTCCCGCGCTGGTGGGCTTGCTGTTGCTGGTGTGCAGCTGGCAAGCGAGCGTCTCGCTACTGGGCTTGCTGGGCCTGGCGGCGGCCGGCTTGCTGTGGTGGCTGCTGCCGAAGCCGGAAGAGATCCAGGCTAGCCAGAAGAAAGCGGTCAAACCCGTCACTGGCAGCGGCTCCAAAGCAAGCTTTCGCGCGCTGCTGGCGACGGGCACCCTGGACAGCGCCGTGCGCATGGGTTTTCTCACCTTTTTACCGTTCTTGCTGAAAAGCAAGGGAGCGGGCACGGCCGGCGTCGGCATGGCCTTGTCGCTGCTGTTCGTGGGCGGCGCCTTCGGCAAGCTGCTGTGCGGCTACCTGGGCGCGCGCATTGGCATGATGAAGACCGTGTGGCTGACGGAATCGATGACCTCGCTGCTGATCGTCGCGGCCCTGTGGCTGCCGCTGGCCGGCATCATGGCCATGCTGCCCCTGCTGGGGCTGGCGCTGAACGGCACCTCGTCCGTGCTGTACGGCGTGGTGCCGGAACTGGCCGAGCCGGGCAAGCGCGAGCACGCGTTTGCCCTGTTCTACACGGGCAGCATCGGCGGCGGCGCGCTGTCGCCCGTGCTGTTCGGCGCGCTGGGCGACCATACGAGCGTGCCCACGGCCTTGCTGGCGCTGGCGGCCGTATTGCTGCTGACCTTGCCGCTGGCGTGGAAGGTGCAGCGGGGCCTGGCGCACGGCGGCGCCGCATGACAGGATACCTCGCATGAGTCTGCCATTGCCGCGCGACAAACACGATACGGGCAATGCGCAAGCCCTGACCGCCTTGCGCTGGGAAGAACTGCGTCCCGCCATGCCGCAGATTCTCGAGTGGGTGCAGGACGCCAACTGGCCCGTGGCCGCCGTCCTCCTGCCTTACCTGGCCGGCATCGGTCCGCGCCTGGCTCCCTATGTCAAAACGGTGCTGGCCAGTGACGATGAACAGTGGAAATATGTTGTTCTGCTGGGCATCGTGCGCCATTCCTCCGGGCTGGCTGCCGCGGTGGACGGGCAATTGCAGCGCTTCGCCCTGGCGCCAACGGCTGCCGAGCTGGAAGAAGGCGTGGCCGAGGCGGCCCGGGAGATTTTGGCGGGCAGCGGCGCTGGTGCGGCGTGATTTGCCCGCCAGCACCTGCATCGTCTACACTCGCCGCATGAAAAATTTTGAAAAGCGGCGCGACCGCTATGACTTGTTCCGCGCGTTTGACAATCCCCTCGTCAACATCAATTTCCAGCTCGACGTGCCGGATTTCCGGCCCTGGTGCAAGGAACGGAACATTCCCGTGTTTCACTTTTTCCTGTTTTGCCTGCTCAATACGGTCAGGGACATCGATAATTTCATGTACCGCATCTGCCAGGGCGAAGTGATCAAGATCGACGATTTCCCCGCGTCCTACACCGTCATCAACGGCGACGAGAACCTCAACTACACGCGTTTTACCATGACGGACCAGCTCGATCTCTTCATCGAACGGAGCCTGGAAGCCAAGCGCCTCGCGGAAGCGAGCACCGCGCTGATCAACACGGGCGAGGGGCAAAGCGAGCGCGAACGGCGCAATAATATTTTCATCACCTGCCTGCCATGGCTGGAGCTGGCGGCCATCGAGCACCCGATCTGCCGCCACCGCGACGCCGACATCCCGACCTTTACCTGGGGCAAATTCGGCCCCGCGCAGCCGGACGGCCGCATGCGGATACCGTTTTCCGCGCAGGCCCACCATGGCTTTGTCGATGGCTACCATGTGCAGAAACTGGCGCAGGCGCTGGCACAGCGCATCGCCGCCATGATTGCCTAAGCTAAATAGTCGCTGGGCGCCCGGCCCAGCACGCGGCGGAAGGCGGCCGTAAAAGCGCTGGGGCTGGCATAACCGAGATCGAGCGCCACGCGGGTGACTGCTTGCCCCTCGGCCAGCCGCGTGATGGCCGCCAGCAGGCACGCTTGCTGGCGCCATTGGGCAAAGGCCAGCCCCGTCTGGGCGCGGAATTGCCGCGTAAACGTGCGCCGGCTCATGCCCGCCTGCGCCGCCATCGCGTCCAGGCCGCTGTCCAGGCTGGGCTGTTCGAGCAATTCCATGCACAGCCGCGCCAGCCTGGCATCCTGCGGCAGGGGCGCGCTCAGGGGCAGGGGACTGGCAGCGGCGATTTCGTCGAGCAGCAAGGCCATCAACCGCCCGGCGCGCGACGCCTGCACATACAAGGCTTCCACGGTCACCGCTTCGGCCAGCAACTGGCGCAGCAGCGGCGAGGCATCGAGCACCTGGCAATCGGATGGTAAATCCATGCTGGCGATGGCGTCCGGGGCGATAAACACGTTGTGCATGCTCACGGCGCCATGCATGCGCATGCCGTGGACGAGTCCGGCCGGTACCCAGCAGGCGCGTTGCGGCGGCACCAGCCAGTTGCCCTGCGGCGTGTGCACGCTGATGACGCCGCGCGCGGCATACGCGAATTGCCCGCGCGCATGGCTGTGGCTGGGAAATATCTCGCCGGGGGCATAGTCGCGCGCCGTGGCGATCAGTGTTCGCGGCACTTCCGTATAAAAATCATCCATGGCCCGTACTCTACAGTATTTGACCTGGCATCGAAGGCGGGCCGTTCGCTGGCCGCTTACCATCTACTCTTTTTCAGGAGAGTGTATGCACAATAGCTATCATCGCGTGGGCCATGGCCCGCACGCCGTCATCGTCCTGCACGGCTGGTTTGGCGACGCGCACGCGTTTGCGCCGATGGAAACGGCCCTCGATGGCGACGCCTTCAGCTATGTCTTCATGGACAATCGCGGCTATGGCGGCATGCGCGGCGCGGCGGGCGAGTATTCGATGGAAGAGGTCGCCCGCGACGCGCTGGCCTTGGCCGATGCGCTGGGCTTTGCCACGTTCAGCGTGGTCGGTCACTCGATGGGCGGCATGGCGCTGGAACGGCTGGCCTTGCTGGCGCCCTTGCGTTTGCGCAAGCTGGTGGCCGTGGCGCCCGTGCCCAGCTGCGGCGTGGCGCTGCAAGGCACGGCCCGGCAACTGTTTCTCGACGCCAGCGGCGATGTGCAGGCGCGGCGCGCCATCATCGATCGCAGCACGGGCGGGCGCTTGCCTGCAAGCTGGCTGGACTGGAAGGCGCAGTATTCGTGGGAAAGTGCGGATCAGGCCGCGTTTGCCGCCTATTTTCTCGCGTGGAGCGAAACGGATTTCAGCGGCGAAGTGCAGGCAACGGCGTCGAAACTGCCCTTGCTGGCGCTGGTGGGGGAACACGACCCCCGCTTTGATGCGGACTTGATGCGCCGCACGTATCTGGCGTGGTACCCGCAAGCCCGACTGGAGGTGCTGGGCAATGCGGGACACTATCCGATGAATGAAACGCCGCTGGCCCTGGCGGCCAGCATCGAGACATTTTTACTTCAGTAATTACGCGGCCTTGCTGCGCAGGCGCAGCAGGCTCAGGCCCAGCAGCACGAAGGCGCCGCCCGTGATGCGGTTGAACAGCTTGGCGCGGCCCGGCGTTGCCAGCTGGGTTTTCAGCAGGCGCGCCAGGTTGGCGTAAAACAAGTGGGCCAGCATGGCGCAGGCGACGAACGAGGTCGTCAGCACGGTGAACTGGATGGCCACCGGCTCGCCCGGCGTGATGAATTGCGGAAACAGGGCCGAGAAGAACAAAATGGCTTTCGGATTGGTCAGCGCGACCGTCAAGCCCTGGCGGAAGAGTCTCCAGAACGAATTAGGATTCGCCGCGCCTTGCACCACGGGCGCATCGGCCACGACGCTGGTCTTGCTGCGCCATTGCTTGATGCCCAGGAACACCAGATACAGGGCGCCGGCCAGTTTCAGCAGCATGAAGGCCGTGGCCGAGGTGGCCAGCACGACGCCCATGCCGGCCATGGCCACGCCGGAAATGATGAACAAGCCAAAACCATTGCCCATGCTGCTGATCATCGCGCGGCGCGGGCCGACGGCGATGGCATTCGAGATGGCCAGCAAGACGGCCGGGCCGGGAGAAAACGTGACGAGCAGGGCGACGCTGCAGAAAAGCAGCCAGTTCGAGAGGTGCATGGGTGTTCCTGGGTGGGGCCGAAGCCGGATTGGGGAGTCAAAACACGTCTATTGTACGAAGTTTTCGGCTCCCGCGCCGGCGGCCCCGGCTGGTATCAGATTAACTCTCAGGCAAACAGGCCCGCCACCACATGGTTGATGGCGGCGCCGCCGGCGATCAGCCAGCAGAACAGCAGGCCGGCCAGCAACAGGGGCTTGATGCCGGCGCGGCGGATGGCCGACATATGCGTCGTCAAGCCCAGGGCCGCCATGGCCATGGCCAGCAGGGCCGTGTCGATGTCGGTGATGGTGGTGACCATGCTGGCTGGCAACAGGCCCAGCGAATTGAAGGCCACCACGGCAATAAAAATGAAGGCGAACCAGGGGATGGCCAGCTTGGCCGCCTTGTCGTGGCTGCCATCTTTGGCCTTGCCGCGCGCCAGCACGGCCGACAGGATGACGAGGAACGGCGCCAGCATCATCACGCGCACCATCTTGGCGATCACGGCCGCATTCGCCGCCTCTTGCCCGATCGACTTGCCGGCCGCTACCACTTGCGCTACCTCATGCACGGTCGAACCGATGTACACGCCGAAGGCCGTGGGCGTGGCGCCCAGCACTTGCCAGCCCAGGTTCAGCTGATACAGCACGGGGTACAAAAAGATGGCGATGGTGCCGAACACCACGACGGTGGAGACGGCGACAGTGACGTCTTCGCTGCGCCCCTTGACGACGGGTTCCGTCGCCATCACGGCCGCCGCGCCGCAGATCGAGCTGCCCGCGCCGATCAGAATGGCGCTGTTGCGTTCCAGCTTGAACACCTTGGTGCCGAGGAACATGGCCAGGCCAAACGTGGACGCCAGCACCAGCGCGTCGATGGCGATGCCCGCCAGGCCCACCTGGCCGATATCCTGGAACGTCAAACGGAAGCCGTAGAGGATGATGCCAAGACGCAATAACGTCTGCTTGGAAAACGCTACGCCCGCGCCGCAGGTGGGCGCCAGGCCACCATAGACGCTGTTGCCCAGCACAATGCCCAGCATGATGGCCAGGGTCAGGGCGCTCATGCCGTGGCTTTGCATCCATTCCAGCTTGCCCAGCGCAATGGCGCCCCAGGCGATCATGCCGCTCAGCAGCAGGCCGGGCAGGAGGCGGCCATAGCGGTCGCTGAAACTTGTTGTGTTGCTTGTTGAGAGGGAAGACATGCCGTACTCCATGGTTCTTGGTTCGTATGGCACGACTGTACAGTTCGCTGAATAAGTGGTAAAACGGATTGTTTTTGTATGTTTAACCTATTGAGTGAGTATATTGGATGGCGCTTACGTTGCGGCAACTGCAGATCTTCCTGGCCGTGGCGGACACGGGCAGCACCAGCGCGGCTGGCGAACTGATTGCGCTGTCGCAATCGGCCACCAGCGCGGCCCTGAACGAGCTGGAAACCTTGTTGGGCGCGCAACTGTTCGACCGCGTGGGCAAGCGATTGCTGCTCAACGACAATGGCCGCCTGCTGTTGCCGCAGGCGCGGCAGATGCGCGACGCGGCCGCCAGCATCGAGCGCCAGTTCGCGGGCGCCGACCCGTCCGTGCCCGTCAGCCTGCAGATCGGCGCCAGCACGACGATAGGCATCTATCTGTTGCCGCAGATCCTGGCCCAGGCGGCGCAGCAGTACGGGCGCAGCATCCCGCAGGTGACGATTGCCAACACGGCCGACATCGCCGCCGCCGTGGCGGAGTTCCGTGTCGATATCGGCCTGATCGAAGGGCCGTGCCATGAGGCGGGCCTGCTGGTGGAACCGTGGCTGACGGACCAGATGCTGATCGTGGCCGCGCCCACGCACCCGCTGGCGCAGCTGCGCCATTTGCTCAGCTTTGCGGAGCTGAACCAGGCGGGCTGGCTGCTGCGCGAGGCGGGCTCGGGCACGCGCGAAGCCGTGGAGCAGGCGCTGGTGCCGTATCTGCATTATCTGCGCGCCGCAGGCGAATTCAGCAACTCGGAAGCCATCAAATATGGCGCGGCGGCCGGTCTCGGCATCGCCTGCCTGTCGCGGGTCGTCGTGGCCGATTTGCTGGCCAGCGGCCAACTGGTCGAGCTGGAAACCATGCTGCCGCCCCTGGAGCGCAATTTCTATCTGATCCGCCAAGCCAAAAAGATCCTCTCGCCCCGTTTGACAGGATTTTTGGAACTGTGCCGCCACGCGTCGCGCATGGCTTGACTGTTTTCCATATAAGGGATAAATTCCCACATATGGAAAATTCAACGCTCACAGATAACGAGACGGAACAGCGCCTGGCCGCGCGATTAAAACAGTTGCGCGTGGAGCGGAGCTGGTCGCTGGACCAGCTGGCCAGTGCCAGCCAGGTCAGCCGCGCCACCCTGTCGCGCCTGGAAAATGGCGAAGTCAGCCCGACGACAGCCGTGCTGGGCAAGCTGTGCGCCGCGTATGGCCTGGCCATGTCGCGCCTGCTGCGCATGGTCGAGGACGATTTTCCGCCCCTGCTGCGGCGGGCTGAGCAAAGCGTGTGGACGGACGCGGACACGGGCTTTGTCCGCCGTTCCGTCTCGCCCCCGTCGCGCGCGCTGGCCGGCGAAGCGCTCGAATGCGAGCTCGGCGCGGACGTGACGATCAGCTATGCCGCCTCGCCCCGGCCCGGCATGGAACACCATCTGCTGCTGCAGGAGGGCAAGCTCAACGTGACGGTCGACGGCCGCTCCCACGCTTTGCTTCCCGGCGATTGCCTGCGCTACCAGTTGCACGGCGCCAGCGCGTTTACGACCCCGCCGGACAGCGGCGCCCGCTATTTTCTCTTTCTTGTCTGAGGTCACCATGCTCGCATCGCTACGCCATTTTTCTTCCGCCGATATTCTTGTACGCCTGCCGGAACTGGGCACCTTGCTGCAAGACTGCGTGCACGACGGCGCCAGCATCGGTTTTATCCTGCCGTTTGATACGGCGGCCAGCCAGGCGTTCTGGACGGATAACGTGGTGCCCGCCGTGACGCGCGGCGTGCGCCTGCTGCTGGTGGCCGAAGTGGAAGGCAAGGTGGCCGGTGCCGTGCAGCTGGACTGGGATACCAATCCCAACCAGGCGCACCGGGCCGAAGTGCGCAAGCTGCTGGTCGCGCCCGCTTTCCGCCGCCACGGCATCGCCCGCCAGCTGATGCGGGCGCTGGAAGAACAGGCGCGGCAGCTGCCGTGCAGCCTGCTGACCCTGGACACGCGCAGCGGCGACCATGCCGAACCGCTGTATTTGTCGCTCGGTTACGTGGTGGCGGGCAGCATCCCCGCCTATGCGCTGGCGCCTGCCGGCGACCGGCTGGACGCCACCACCATCATGTACAAGCAACTGGAGCAATGACCTGGCAAGGGGAACTCAGGCATCGGAAGACAGCCCACGATGCCGTTGGCCCCCACCGTGAGCTGGCTTGTTGCCAGATAAAATCACCTGCCTTATTACAGACCCGTCCTACGTCGATACCCGGCATCGTCCGACTGGCGTGTGCCGGTGCCGCGCCTACACTGTTCTTTGATAGACCCGGCGGCGGGTCCTTTCTTCTTACAGGAGGCTGATATGGCGAATATCCAGGCAGGATCGGACGGTGCGGCAAAACAGGAAATGTCGGAAAAGCGCTTGAACGTGGTCGACTGGATCTCCATGATCCTCTTGATCGTGGGCGGCTTGAACTGGGCGCTGGTGGGCCTGTTCGATATCGACATCGTGGCCCGCATCCTCGGTGCCATGACGGCGGCTTCGCGCGGCGTGTACGTGCTGGTGGGGCTGGCGGCGCTGTATTCCATTTACCTGTGCCTGCGCAAGTTCCCGGCCAAATCCTAGATGGGAGGATACATGCCTGTTGGTGCAAGCCCCAAGCGCGAACGCGAATTCAAGAAGCTGGAACGCGATTTCAAGCAGGAAGGTCGTTACCCGGGCCGCGAGGAAGAGGTCGCGGCGCGCATCGTGAACAAGCAAAGGGCGCAGTCGGGTGAAACCAGGCAAGCGCAGGAGCGGAAAAAAGCCGGCGGCGCTGCCCCGGAGGCGTTACCGCCTGACTTGCCCATCGCCGGCTACCAGCAACTGACGGTGGCGCAGATCCGCGGCAAGCTGGACGGCCTGTCCGCTGTCCAGCGCAAGCGGCTGCGCGCTTATGAGGCGGCACACAAGAAGCGCAAGGGCGTGCTGCAAGCGCTGGAGGCTTGAGCTGGCGTCATGAGCTGGATGCGGTGTCCGGCTGTCAATGCATGCGTTATGGGACGGCTTGCTGCGTGCGCAGGTAGGCCAGCAAGTCGGCCACTTGCTGCGCATTGCCGATGCCCCAGAAGCGCATGTTGTTTCCGGGAATGAAATCGCTGGGCGCCTTGAGGAAGGCGGCCAGGTTTTGCTCGGTCCAGACAATATTCGCGTTTTTCATGGCCGCCGAGTATTTGTAGTCGGTGGTGGCGCCGGCCTTGCGGCCGATCACGCCCGTCAGCTTGGGGCCGAAGCCGCCGCGCGCCGATGGTCCCACCTGATGGCAGGAAGCGCATTTGCGAAATGCTGCCTTGCCCGCTTCGGCATTGCCGGTGAGGGGGGCGGGAGCGGCAGCCTGCGCTACGGCTGCTGGCGCCAGCAGCAGGGCTGCAGCGGCCAGAGGGGAGAGCAGGCGACAAAGAAAGGTGGATGTCATCGGTGAGGCGGGCATGCAATGCGTGGCAAACGATGACGCATTTTACAGGCGCACATCAAAATCTGCCCGCCAGCATGACACGGATGCGAGGAAGCGGCGCACGACGGATGCAATACCGTTAGCGCTTGCCGCCCTGTGCGCCCAGCGCCGCCATGGCCGACGCAAACACGATGCAGGCGATGGCCAGCCACTGGGTCAGGCTCAGCAATTCTCCCAGCACGGCCATGGCGGCCAGCGCGCTGACGGCGGGCGCGGCGCTGCTGAACATGCCGAACACGCCTTGCGGCAAACGGCGCAAGGCAAAGATTTCCAGTGAATACGGCAGGGCGCTGGACAGCATGGCGATTGCCAGGCCCATCAGCGCAATCGATGGCGCCAGCAGGGCCGTGCCCGAATACGCGACACCGATGGGCACCGTCACCATGGCCGCCACCGTCATACCCCAGGCGACGGCCTGGCCGCCCTGCAAGGTCGAGGCGCGCTTGCCGAAGATGATATACAGCGCCCAGCACAGGGCCGCGCCCAGCGCATACGCCACGCCGACAGGGTCCAGGCTGCCCGGGCTGCCCTGCAGCGGCAGCAGCAAATATAAACCGAACACGGCGCAGGCCACGGCGAACAAATCGCGCGGCCGGCGCGATGACAGCATGGCCACGGCCAGCGGCCCCGTCACCTCGATGGCCACCGCAATACCGATCGGTATCAATGCAAACGCCCGATAAATCAGCAAGTTCATCAACCCCAGCACGGAACCATAGATCAGCAGGTTCAGCACATCCTTGCGCGTCAGCCGGTAGCGCCACGGCCGGAAGATGGCCAGCAGGATCAGCGCCGAGAACCCCACGCGGTACGCCGTAATCCCTTCCACGCCAATGACAGGAAACAGATTCTTCGCAATCGCCGCCCCCAGATTGACGGAAATCTGCCCTCCCAATACGGCCAGGGAAGGGAGCAGGATGCTGTCGGGCAGGGGGGAGGT